>JAABSB010000052.1 GCA_011390615.1 Desulfotignum sp.
GGAGCAATCCAGTATCAAGCGCCTGCTGAAAAAAAATCCCTAGGAGCTGGATGTGGATGCCATAGCCCGTCTGCACCGGCAGCACGGCCTGGAAACCATTGTTCCTTTGTACACCATGGAACAGGCACGGCAGGCCCTTTCCTTTATCGATGGATATCCTTTCAACCACCAGGTTTCCATCGGCCACAACACAACGGTGAAGTTTTATGTCGCCGGGCACATCCTGGGATCTGCATTTTCCCTGATAACGGTCACAGACAGGGACCGTACAAAAAAAATTCTTTATACAGGCGATGTGGGACGTTTCGGCAAGCCCATCATCAAGGATCCCACCCTGATTTTTGATGAAGAGGACCGCGATATTGACCTGATGATCATGGAAAGCACCTATGGCGACCGGGAGCATGACCCTGTGAAAGACCTGGGAAAAAGCTTGAAAAAAGTACTGCTGGAAACCTATGACAGGGGGGGGGCTCTGATTATTCCCTCCTTTGCCTTTGGCCGCACCCAGGAACTTATTTATGTACTGCATGAGTTGTACAAAAACAAAGAGGTACCTGCCCAGCCCATCTATGTGGACAGTCCCCTGGCATCCAACATTACACGGGTATTCGGGGAACATCCGGAAACCTATGACAAGGAAACCCATGCTGTCTTTCTTGAAAAGGGCCTGAATCCTTTTTATTTTGATAAGATAAAGTTTGTGGAAACCGTTGAGGAGTCCATGGCATTGACCAGGGATGAAACCCCCCATGTGGTGATTTCCGCATCAGGCATGTGTGAGGCAGGCCGAATCTTGCACCATCTGCGTTATAAGATACACAATCCCAAAAATACCATCCTGATAGTGGGATATATGGCCGAGCATACCCTGGGCCGCCGCATCCAGGAACTTGGGGCCCAGGCAGCTGAAAACAAGAATTCCCAGGATTTTCCTGAAGTTAAAATTTTAGGCAAAAGCTATCCTCTGGCGGCCCGGGTGGAAAGCATCGGGGGGTTCAGTGCACATGGGGACAAGCATGAACTGGATAAGATTGTCACCGAATCCAACCTGAATATAGGCAAATTTGCCATTGTCCACGGGGAGGCCTCCCAGAGCAGTGCCTTTGCAGGGCATTTGAAACAAAAAGGGTATGATGTGGTCATCCCGGCCTTTGGGGACCGCATCACGGTGTGAAATTTCTATAAAAACAAGGACAAAAAATAGGGAATATATTGGACAAGTGGTATTTGGCACTTATGTTACGGATGGGTTCGTTTTTCCCGGCAAGGGAAATAATGTGAATGACCGGCTGCTGAACAAAAAGGACCAGGGCCGGCGACCGGGGCAGAAAATTTGCCCTGAAAGGATTTTTTAAAAATGACTGAAACCATCAAGGCAGGCGATACCATTTCTGTTGATTATACGGGGAAAAAACAGGACGGTACCGTATTTGACACATCCGAAGGCAAAACCCCCTTAAAATTTACTGTGGGAGCGGGCATGCTGATCCAGGGATTTGACAATGCCGTTCTGGGCATGAAACCCGGAGAATCCAAAACTGTTGAAGTTCCGCCGGAAGAAGGATACGGTCCCCGCCATGAAGATGCCATTGTGAATATTCCCAAGGAGCATATTCCTGAAGATATTCCTTTGACAGAAGGTATAGTGCTTCAGCTCCAGGATCCCCAGGGAAGACCTGTGCCGGCAACAGTGGCTGAAATCACGGACGAAGAAGTGAAAATGGACATCAACCATATGCTGGCTGGCGAAACCCTTACTTTTGATATCACTGTCAGAGAAACAGGGCTCGAACCTGATACCCATGACTGTGGTGCCGGTGGTTGCGGATCAGGTGAAAACGGATGCAGCGGCTGCTGATATCCGGCATAGGATACAGACCGTTAATATCAGTACAAATCAGGCCCGGATTCCGGGCCTGATTTTTAAGGACGCAAGACATGAAAATTGCCATGTGTCAGACAAACCCGGTGTTGTTGGATGTTACCGCCAATGTTGAAAACACCATTGAAAAGATCAACAAGTGCAGGGAAAAGGGCGCGGACCTGATCGTTTTTCCTGAACTGGCCCTGACCGGGTATTTTGTGGGGCTCAATTATCATAAAGCTGCCCTGCAGATGGATTCTTACGAGATCAGACGTATTGCAGCAGCCACCAAAGGCACGGCAGCAGTGGTGGGATTTATTGAAGAATCCCAGTCCATGAATTTTTACAATTCCGCCCTGGTGGCAGTGGACGGCAAGCTGTTGTTTGCCTACCGGAAACTGAATCTTCCCAATTACGGGGTATTTGAAGAACGGAAATTTTTTGCTTCCGGAAAGCATATAAAGGTGTTCCGGTTATGCGGGCTGAATGTTGCTGTATTTATCTGCAATGATATGTGGCACCCCTCTTTGCCGTACCTGGGCATTGCACAGAAAGCCGATATTTTTCTGACCCTGTTCAATTCTTCTGAAGGTTCCATGGCGGATGAATTCAGCAATATTGAAAGCTGGGAAATAATCAACCGGTTTTATTCCAGAATTTTCGGTATTTACAATATCTGCGTCAACCGGGTGGGTGAAGAAGGGCCTGAACAGATACGGTGCGGTGTTCCTCAGAATGGGAATACCGGCTTCCCGGATGCTTTCCGGCTGCCGGAAGTGGCAAAAACATACCATTTCTGGGGCGGCAGTGAGATCATCAACCCCTTTGGACAGGCCATCCATTCGGCCAAAAAATTTCAGGAAGATACGGTACTGGGAAGTATTTCAAAGGATATGCTGCGCCGCAAAAAAATTGTTCTCCCCTATCTGAAAAATGATGATCCCTATTTTACCCACCGTGAACTGGGGCGTATTTTATATGCTTCCGGAGAGAACCTGTCATGACCGAGAAAAAACGACTGATACTGGCAGTGGATGACAACCCCCGGAACCTGCAGTTTCTGGGCAAACTGCTGTCAGACAATGGATTTGAAGTGGCCATGGCCCAGAGCGGGCAGCAGGCCTTGAATTTTATCCGTAAAAATGATCCGGACCTGATTTTGCTGGATATCATGATGCCGGAAATGGACGGGTTTGCCGTCTGTGAAAAGATAAAAGCGGATTTTGCCGCATGCCATATTCCCATCATTTTCCTGACAGCCAAAACCGATACCCAGGATGTTGTCAAGGGCTTTGACGCTGGCGGGGTGGATTATGTGACAAAGCCGTTCAATTCTGCGGAACTGCTGGCCCGGGTGAAAACCCATGTGGAAGTCAAGATACTCAGGGGACTTTTGCCCATCTGTTCCCGGTGCAAGAAGATCCGGGATGACAAAGGCTTTTGGAAACAGGTGGAGGTGTATATCGAAGCCCACTCCCAGGTAAGCTTTACCCACGGTATCTGCCCGGATTGTCTGGACAGTCTGTACGGAGACTCTGACTGGTACCGGAAAAACAAAAAATAATTTTCTTCCTGTTTTTTGCTGTTTTCCAGAAGGGCGTTTTTAGACAGCACGTGTTGCTTTTTTCGAAGATTGCATTATGTTAATAAAGTTATGAAACCAACCTGAATACAGGAGTGACTATGAGTTGTGTAATCGCCATGGCTGGCAAAGGAGGGGTTGGAAAAACAACTGTTTCCGCGCTGGTTGTCAGATATTTAACAAAGCATTTGAATGATCCGGTTTTGGCCATTGATGCTGATCCCAACAGCAATCTGGGAGAGACCCTGGGCATGACCATTGAAAAAACCGTAGGTGATATCCGGGAAGATTTCATGAAAGATCCCCAGGGTGTGCCTTCGGGCATGGACAAGGTTCTTTATCTGGAAATGCTCATGAACCAGGTGCTCATCGAACAAAAAGATTTTGATCTGCTGGTCATGGGGCGGCAGGAAGGCCAAGGCTGCTACTGCATGGTCAACAATATTTTGAACCGGTTTTCCGAAGAACTGGAAAGCAATTACAAATATCTGCTGGTGGACAATGAAGCCGGCATGGAGCATTTGAGCCGCCGCACCAGCGGAAAAGTGGATATGCTGATCATGGTCACGGACTACGCCCTGCGGGGGCTGCGGGCCGTGGGCCGCATCAATGAGATGCTGGATGGCCTGAAGCTGGATGTCCGGCAGAAAGGCCTGGTGGTCAACCGGGCCCCGGATAAGCTGAGCCAGGCATTTTTAGACGAGGTGGCACAGATTGGGGTGCCGCTCCTGTGCACCATTCCCCAGGATGACAACCTGCTGGAATTTGACATGGCCAGACGGTCCATGCTGGATTTGCCTGATGAATCCCCTGCGGTACTGGCGGTTGACAGCCTCATGGAAAAAGTTATGCAGCAGGTGGTGGCCTGACCATGGGATACGTGTTTGATTTCACTGAGGCCGGTCACTATGATGCCTGGTTTGAACAGGCAGGGAACCGTCATTGTCTGGATCTTGAAATCAAATTGATAATGGATCTGCTGGACCTGCTGCCGGGCCAGCGTATCCTTGATATTGGGTGCGGTACCGGCATAAGCCTTTTACCCTTGCTGGACAAGGGGGTGAGCCTCACCGGAATTGACCCGTCCGTGCATATGCTGGACAAAGCCCATGAACGTCTGGGCTCCCGGGTGGATCTTCAACGGTGTGCCGGCGAAGACCTGCCATTTGAGGATAATGCCTTTGATACCGCCATGTTTTTCACCAGTCTGGAGTTCACGGACCGCCCGGCCAAGGCCATTGAAGAGGCCTGCCGGGTGGCAAAGGACCGGGTGGTGATAGGGGCGCTCAACCGGTATGCCCCTGTGAACATATACCGGCGGTGCAAATGCTTTTTTTCCCCCAATATTTATACCCAGGCCCGCTTTTTCAGCGTATGGGATCTCAAAAAGATGCTGTTCGGTATTCTCGGGGATGTGCCGGTGCACTGGCGGACCACGGCCCAGCTGCCCTTTGTCCGTGGCAAAATGGTGTCTGCCATTGAAAATACCAGGTGGGTGCAGCGCTCTTTTTGCGGGACATTTATCGGCATGCGCATCAAACCCGTGCCAAAGTTCCGGGTACGGCCCCTGCCATTGAAGATCACAAAACAAAAAATTCACAAGCCGGCCACAGGACTGGTCACCACCTCAAGGGCCAGGGATGGACATGGAAGCTAAAGGCATTGCCATGATCCTGGGGGTTAAAAAAAAAATAAAAGATTACGGGAAAATGATCAAATTTTCCCATACCGTTTTTGCCCTGCCATTTGCCCTGTCAGCCGTTGTTCTTGCCTGGCAGAGCCATGAACCGTCAGCAAGGGAGCTGTTGTATATTCTTGTGGCCATGGTGGGGGCACGGTCCGCTGCCATGGGATTCAACCGGATCGTGGATGCGGATATTGACAGGACCAATCCCAGAACCGCCATCAGGGAAATTCCAGCCGGTATTCTGTCCGCTAAAGAAGCCTTTTTGTTTGTGGGAATTTCCTGTCTGGTGTTTGTGGGGGCCTGTGCCATGCTGTCCTTGATCTGTTTTTTGCTGTCTTTTCCTGTACTTTTTGTTTTGTTTTTGTATTCCTATACCAAACGTTTTACCCCGTACTGCCATCTGGTGCTGGGGTTTGCCATCTCCCTTGCACCGCTTGGGGCCTGGGTGGCTGTCACCGGCACCCTTAACTGGGGGATTGTGTTCCTGGCTGCCGGTCTCTGGTTCTATATTGCCGGATTTGACATCCTGTACGCATGCCAGGATATCGGTTTTGACACAGAACAGGGGCTGTTTTCCCTGCCGGTCTTTCTGGGGGCTCACCGGGCCATGCAGATATCTTCGCTGTTTCATGTAATTTTCCTGGGTTTTTTACTGGCCATGTATCTACGTTTTGATATGCACCCGGTTTTCTTAGGGTTTCTGGCTGTCATCGCAGGCCTGCTTTTCTTAGAGCACCGCCTGGTCAGACCGGATGATCTTTCCCAGATAGATGTGGCCTTTTTTCACGTCAATTCCGCTGTATCAGTGATCCTTTTTTTGGGAATTGTTGTCGAAACCTTTTTCAGGGGGTAAAAAATGGCCCGGAACAATAAAACCATTGTGGTCGCCATTTGCGGTGCTTCAGGATCGGTCTACGGGGTGCGCCTGGTTGCGGCATTGCTCAGAGAAGGAGTGCCGGTCCATGCTATTCTTTCCCATGCAGGGGTCTATGTTCTGTCCCATGAAATGGGGTATGATCCCCAATCCCGGTTCCAGGATTTTCTGGCAGGGTACGGCGCAGATACCAAATTCCTGAAAAATCTTACGGTATTCTCCCAGGACGATATCGCTGCCCCGGCAGCCTCGGGATCATTTTGCCATGCCGGCATGGTGGTGGTGCCCTGTTCCATGAAAACCCTGGCTGCGGTTGCTGCAGGGTATGCAGACAATCTTATCAACCGTGCCTGTGATGTCAGTTTAAAGGAAAAAAGAAGCCTTATCATGGTGCCCAGGGAGACACCCCTGAACATGATCCATCTGGAAAATATGACCCGCCTGGCCAGGGCCGGGGCGGTCATTCTACCGGCCATCCCCTCTTTTTACAGCTTTCCCGGTACCTTGGAAGCACTGGTGGATACGGTGGTGGCAAGGATACTGGACCACCTGGGGGTGGTCCACAACCTTGCGGTAAGGTGGGGGGATTGAAAATCCAGTTGTTTTCAGAACCGGTTCACAAAATTCTGCAAACGCTTCATGCCAATGGCCATAACGCTTTTGTGGTGGGCGGTGCGGTGCGGGACATGTGCATGGACAAAGTCCCAAAAGATGTGGATATTCTGACAGATGCCCCCATACCTGCCATTGCGGCCCTTTTTGCCGGCCAAAAAATTCGGATAGTGGGCAAAAACTTTCCTGTCTGCCTGGTCAATGACATTGAGGTGGCTGCCTGCCGGGCCGGCACAAAAAATTTCCCGGAAGATGATCTGGGCATGCGGGATTTCACCATTAACGCCATGGCTTATGATCCTTTGGGGGATGTTTTTAAGGATCCCTTCCATGGCTGTAAAGATCTGGAAGACCGGATCATACGGTTCACAGGGGACCCTGCTGCCCGGATTGTGGAGGACCCGGTGCGCATGATACGGGGATGCCGTTTTGCCGCTCTCTTGAATGCCCGGCTGGCACCGTCAGCACAGACCGCCATACAGGATCATGCAAAAACCCTGGTTTACCGGATACCAGGGGAGCGTATCCGCAGAGAACTTGTCAAGGCCATGGCCATGAAAACCCCGTCATTTTTTTTCGCGCTCTTGCATTCCACCGGACTGCTGGCAGAAGTATTGCCCAGCCTGGACAGATGTTTTGGCCTGGATGGCGGGCCTTTCCACGGGGAGACCGTTTTTGACCACTGCCTGCTGGTGGGGGATGCCCTTCCTGCCAGGCAGCCTTTGCTCCGCCTGGCAGGATACCTGCATGATACCGGCAAGAAAGATGCCCAGGGCATCAAACAGGGCCGGATCACCTTTGCCGGCCATGAGCACCATACCAAAACTCTGGAAGCAGACCTGGATCGGCTGCGGTTTTCCTCTGCCGAGAAAACCTATATTATGGCCCTTGTCTCATGCCATATGCGGCCTTTGGCACAAAAAACCGGTCCCAAAGCTGTGCGGCGCCTGCTGGCTTTTCTGGCTGCAAACAATCTGGATTTTCATGATTTCATGCGCCTGCGCATTGCTGATAAAAAGGCCAATCTTGCCAAATCACCCTATACCCTGTCTGATATCCGTTTCCGGGTAAAAAAAGTCACAGATGAACTGGCCCGGCAGACCGCTTTTCAGCTGGATGATCTGGAAATCACAGGCCGTGAAATCATGGATATCACCGGACTGGAACCCGGTCCGGATGTGGGGAGGATCAAGCAGCAGCTGTTTGAGCAGGTGCTGGATGATCCCGTTCTCAATACCAGAGAGTGTCTGGTGCAGATGGTGGCGACCATCTATCCGGGCTGATTTTTTCCTGCCACCGGCATTTGGCAGGGATATATATAAAAATTTTACCGGTTCAGGCAAAAGGAAAAAAATTATGGGAGAAATCGTCCTCATCAACATCACAGGCAGGGACAGAACAGGTCTGGATGCCTGTTTCATGTGCATTCTGGCACGGTATGATGTCAGGATACTGGATATCGGCCAGTCGGTTATCCATGAACACATATCCCTGGGCATCCTGGCTGACATTCCCTGTGCAAAGGATTTTTCTGAAATTTTCAAGGACATGCTGTTTGAAGGCTATAAACTGGGCCTGCATGTGGATATAACGCCGGTTGATACGGACAATTATGAAAAATGGGTCCTTGCAAAGGGCAGGGAACGCAGGATCATAACCATTCTGGGCAGGGCTGTGAATGCCCGGCAGATAGCCGCCATTGCATCGGTATGTGCGGAAAACAATCTGAACATCGATTATGTAACCCGTCTCACAGGGCGGATTTCACTTCAGAATCCCCAGCCCAAACCCAGAGCCAGTATCCAGTTTTCCGTTTCAGGCACCCCGAAGAATATCAGGCAGATGCGGGGCAGGTTCATGGAAATTTCCCGGACCGCCGGCATTGATATCTCATTTCATGTGGACAATATCTATCAGAAAAACCGCAAACTGGTGGTGTTTGATATGGACTCCACTCTGATCCAGGCGGAAGTGATTGTGGAGCTGGCAAAGCTGGCAGGCGTAGGTCCTCAGGTGGAAGAGATAACCCGGCTGGCCATGCAGGGAGAAATGGATTTCAAGGAGAGCTTCCGCCGGCGGGTGGGCCTGTTGAAAGGACTTGGCCAAAAAGACCTGGAAAAAATAACCCGGACCCTGCCGCTGACCGAAGGGGCTGAACTGGTTACTGCTACCCTGAAACGGCTGGGATATAAGCTGGGAATTTTATCAGGTGGATTTACCTTTGTGGGAGAATACCTGCGCAACAGACTGGGATTTGATTATGTGTATGCCAATGAACTGGATATGCAGGACAACATGGTAACAGGCCGGGTGAAAGGGGAAATCGTGGATGGGGAAAAAAAGGCCAGCCTGCTGCGGGAGATTGCCCAGAAAGAAAACCTTTCCATTGAACAGACAATTGCCGTGGGCGACGGCGCCAATGACCTGCCCATGATTTCCATTGCCGGACTCGGGGTGGCGTTCAATGCCAAGGCTGTGGTCCGGAAAAAAGCGGACAACACCATTACCACCATGGGGCTGGACGGTTTGCTCTATCTCATGGGAATCCATGAAAGGGAAATCCAGGAATCCAATCCGGAAAAAAGGATCTGATGCAAAAAAGCGCAGCCAGCCATATGCGGCAGCAGCTATGTCTGCCGATAAGCTGCGCCGCAGCCGGGACTTTCAGACACTTTAACCTGGGTCACCTGGATATGATCAGTGTTGAGTCTTCTGCCCAGTTCCTTGTAGAGAAATTTGGCAAGGTTTTCTGAGGTGGGGTTGATATTACCAAATTCCATGACATCATTGAGCCTGGTATGGTTCAGCTTTCCAAGCACATCCCTTAGAACGCTTTTTACATCCCTGTAATCAATACCTATGCCCAGCTGGTTAAGCCTGGTGCACCGGATATGGGCTTCAACCGTCCAGTTGTGGCCGTGAAGGTCAGCCCAGTTTCCATCATATCCCCTAAGGGCGTGGGAGGCGGCAAAATGGTCCTGAACAAAGATTTCATATTCACCTGGCATAAGACCCCCTGACTGCAAATAAAAAAGCCGGGCATGCCCCGGCCCCGAATCCTGCTCGAAACTCTGAAAAACCCGTCACTACAGGAATTGTCGTAATCACAATGAAAAAAATGTACCAAAAGGAAGTACACCGGTCAAGCCTTAAATATTCCGGCTGGATCTTTGCCATACGCATGCCGGGTTTCAGGGTTGATGTTCGGCATCGGGGGGCTGTGGTTTTTTACATAATACACAGTCTGACGAAAGTGCTTGTGCAGAGCAGAAAAATAAGGGCAAAGGGGAAAAATCCGTTCCCGGAAAAATAGGCGGTTAATCCTGGAAATATCTCATTAATTTCTTTTCATCTAAAAATAAATATTTATTGACAATAAAAAACATATATGCTTTTTTACAGAGCATGGTATCTGATCTCTCTTTCATAGGCAGAAACATCCGTTTTCTCAGAAGATCCAGAAACTGGACCCTGGAAGATCTGTCATCCCGCATCGGCATCCATAAAGTGGCTTTGGGCCGCATCGAAAGAGGCATAAACCTGCCGTCGGCCATGGTCATCTATCATCTGTCCAGCGCTTTCAACGTGAAAGTGGACACCTTGTTTTCCCATGATTCCCTTCACCAGGCCCCGGTAGAAACCGGCGACAACAGCGATACCTGTTTCATTTCCCTGGATCCGGATCGATCTCCCCTTTCCAATTCCCTGCTTGGGGCCTGCCAGGAGATCATGGCAGCATTTCATGCCCTTGAAGATATCTGCCGGGTGCCCAAACATGCCACCGTGCCCCTGTCCATACCTTTTGATCCCAGCTATGCCGGCATGGAAGAGCTGGCGGCCCGGATACGCGCCTATCTTTGCACCGGAGATGCGGTGGTGTTTGACTATTTTGAACTCTTTGAAAATGCCGGCCTGCGCGCCATCATATTTCCCTTTCCCCGGGGCGCTGCAACAACAGAATCGGTTTCATTTTACGAACCCGCCTTTCACAATGCCTTCTTTTTTCTCAATTCCCGGAACAATGCTGAAAAACAGATATTTTCCATTACCCGTGAACTGGGAAGCATACTGGTATCCAACCAGATCAACCGCCAGAAAAAAGCGTTGTTTCCGCAATCCAAGGATGATGACGGTCGGCCCATCAACCCGGTCCGGGCCGCCGGGCGCTTTGCCGCCACCTTTCTGATGCCCGAACTTGCCGTGCGTGACACGGTCAGCCAGCTGGGTGTGTCCAAAGATGCCTGGTCCTGGGACCTGCTGATGCGCATCAAACACCGGTTCGGTGTATCTGCCCAGGCCTTTCTTTACCGGCTCCATGAGCTGGATCTGATCTCCGACCCTGCCCGAAATACCTTAGATACCCAAATAAAACAATTTTATAATACCAATGGCCCCATAGAACCGGATGCCTCCCGCCGCTGCCTCACCCCCAACGGCCGGTTTTTTGATCTGTTGCTGACGGCAGAAACCATAGAAGATGCTCAACATGAAGTGAAAAATATCCAAAAAATGGTTGTAAAATATCGGTTGCTTAAAATTTAAAAAAAGAATTTGAGAGGTAACGGCATTAGATCAATTTAATCACATGATCGGGAAGAGGTAATGTGGAGAATAAAATGAAACAGTTTTATGCGCATTCAACAGATTCAAAAGATACGTCAGATTGGCAGCTTCTTGATAAACATTTGAGCAATGTAGCCGAAAGAGCAGGTAGTTTTGCCGATTGTTTCGGCGGCAAGGAATGGGCTGAAGAAATAGGAAAAATTCATGATCTTGGCAAGGGAAGTTGTTCTTGGCAAGCATATCTCCGTCATGCGACCGGAGTTGTTGATGAATTTTGTAAATATTTTGAAGGGCACCCCTCCCATGCATTTACCGGTGCTCAATTTCTATATGATCTTTCAAAAAACACCGGAAAGCTAATGTCCTATTGTGTTGCCGGTCATCACAGCGGGTTGCCGAACTGGCATGACATGTCAACATCTGCTTTGAAATATCGGTTATCCCAGCAATATCCAGAAGTGGCGTATGCATATTCCACCCCTGAACTTCCCGAAGAGTGTCCATTGGTTTTTGATCAATCGCGTTTGGGATTTCAGCTTCAATTTTTCACAAGAATGTTATTTTCCTGTCTGGTGGACGCTGATTTTCTTGATACTGAGGAATCAATCGACGGGAAAAAGGCTGCTTGGAGATCTCAATATCCATCCATAGACAAGATCTCCGAAAACTTTTGGCAAAATTTCTCAATACTCCGGAATAAAGCTGATTCAAATTTATTGGTAAACAAGCAACGGGAATATGTTCTTAGGGACTGCTTGGCAGCGGCAGAAGAAAATCCGGGAATTTTTTCTTTGACAGTTCCGACTGGAGGAGGAAAAACGCTGGCTTCTTTGGCATTTGCGTTAAATCACGCTCAAAAATTTGATAAGAGGCGAATTATTTACGTGATTCCTTTTACCAGCATTATTGAACAGAATGCCAAAGTGTTTCGCGGAATGATAGGAAACGATTGTGTTCTCGAACATCACTGTAATTTTTCTGTAGACGGGGGTGATTGGAAGACCAAACTGGCATCCGAGAATTGGGATGCACCGGTTATTGTGACAACGAATGTACAATTTTTTGATTCATTATACGCAAACAAACCGTCAAAATGTCGGAAACTGCACAATGTGGCCAATAGCATCATCATTTTTGATGAAGTTCAGGCGATCCCGGTTGAAAATCTCAAGCCCTGCCTTGAGGTCATCAGAGAACTGTCATTAAATTATAGTGTCACCTCTGTATTATGCACTGCGACACAACCTGCCATTCATTTTTCTGAATCATTTGATTCAGGACTAAAAGATGTCAAAGAAATAATTCAGGATATTCCCGGGCTTTTTTCTAATCTGAAAAGAACCGAAGAAACATATATCGGACAGTTCAGTGTTCAGGAAGTAGCAGATAAGCTTGGCGAATACAAACAGGTTTTGTGTGTAGTGAATACCCGGCAACAGGCCCTTGACATATACAACGCCCTGCCACAATCTAATGAAAATTTTCATTTAAGCGCCTTGATGTATCCGGTACATCGGACGAAAGTGTTTGAAAAAATCAAATCCTTACTTGATCCTTCAAAGAAAATGCCTTGTCGGGTAATCAGTACACAGTTGATTGAGGCAGGTGTTGACATTGATTTTCCTTGTGTTTTCAGAAGTGTCGCAGGGATTGACAGTATCGCCCAGGCTGCCGGGCGCTGTAATCGAAATGGATTACATGATCAGCCCCAGAAAGTTTATATTTTTGATTTGACTGAAACCCCTAACCAAATGTTTTTCCGCCAGGCAGCCCAGTCTGCAGAGAAGCTTTTTGAAAGGTTCGATTTGAAACTGACATCACCGGAATGTGTGAATGAATATTTTTTGGATTTTTTCTGGAAAAATGAACAGCATATGGATCGGAAAGCAATATTGGAAAAATGCAGCATCGCTCAATCTCTGGACATACAGTTCAAAGAAATATCAGAATTTAGAATGATTGACTCACCGACTCTTCCAATTACTATTGCTCTTGAAGATGAGGCGATAAACCTTACGGATCTTTTACCATTTGAAAAACATCCAGGAAGAGTTCTCAGAAAACTTCAACAGTATTGTGTTCAGATATATCCATATCAGTTCGACGTAATAAAGGATTGGTTGGAAAATCCCATCTCAGGAGTATGGGTGCTCCGGTCAGATTTGATCTATGAACAAAAAACAGGATTGATGTGCGATCCACCCAGAGGAAATGCATTTTTTGGATAAAATCAGGAGGAAATTATGGGTTTTGGAATCAGATTGAGAGTTTGGGGGGATTATGCGTTGTTTACCCGGCCGGAAATGAAAGTGGAAAGAGTATCCTATGATGTAATGACACCTTCCGCTGCCCGGGGTATTCTGGAAGCTATCTTTTGGAAACCGGCAATTAGATGGGTGGTTGATCGGATTCATGTTTTTAAACCCATTTGTTTTGAAAATATCAGGCGCAATGAAATCGCAAGAAAGATTTCAGTGTCCAGTTCTGATATGCAGGATGACAAAGAATTATGTCTTTATTCTGATGATCCTGATAACCGGCAGCAAAGATCATCCATGGTTTTGCGCAATGTTGATTATGTGATTGAAGCCCATTTTGAATTAACTGGAAAAGAAGACAGTGACCCGGGTAAATTTTTGGCCATATTTGAACGGCGTGTAAAAAAAGGTCAATGCTTCCACCGGCCATATTTCGGCTGCCGGGAGTTTCCGGTAAATTTTGAGTGGTGTACACATATACCGGCATCACCTTTCAGTGGCGAACAGGATTTTGGTTTTATGTTGCATGACATAGATTTCAGTAACGATATGACGGCTCAATTCTTCCGCGCTGTCATGAAAGATGGAGTGATTGATTGTCGAAAGGAGGTGGTGTCATGATTTTTCACTCATTGATATCATTATATGACAGGTTGACGGATTCAGAGAAGGTTCCTCCTTATGGTTTCAGTTTTGAAGATATCGGATTTGTGATCACTATTGACAAAAAAGGGGAGATTGTCGGACAACCCGAAGATTTGAGACAACCAATCAAGGCGGATTCCTTTGAATATCACACCTCGATCGTACCCTATACAAACAAAGTCAATGTTCGTTCCGGGAAAGGCGCTGCTGAAACTCCCAATTTTATGGTGGATAAGGCGGATTTTATTTTTGGCATGTCAGGGAAAGTTAAAAAAAAAGTTCACCATTTTTCATTTTTCAAACGAATCCAAGATGTTTGTGGAGATTCTACAGATGAAGGAATTCTATCTGTAAAAGCGTTTTGCGAAAAATGGAATGCTGATGATTCCCCTATGTTAAAATACTGGAATGAGATGTGCGGCAAACACGGAAAATGGATAGCTTTTCGGCTTCAAGGAGACACAGGCTTTGTTCATGAGCGTTATGAGGTTAAAAAAAGATGGATCGATTTCCTTGCCAAAGAAGAATATCCAAGAGGCATTAGTTTTATTGATGGAAATGAGCATGATATACAGCGCCAGTTTGCCCAGTTCAAATTCGGTTCAGGCGCTTCGCTGGTTTCTTTTAATGAAGCGGCTTATGAATCGTATAGAAAAAAAAGGGGTGAGAATGCACCCATATCTGTGGCAGCGGAGTTTAAATCCTCTTCGGCTTTAAAATTTTTGTTTCGCAGCAAAACTCAGCGGATGCGGATCGGGGATGCGACCGTTGTTTTCTGGGCAGAGCGGAAATCATCAATTGAAAAAATTTTTGGCGAGATATTGAATCCATCTTTAGAGGACCAGGCTGCTGCCAATCAAGTGAAAATGTTTTTGGAAGGGGTCAAGAAAGGGGTTTTACCCAACGATCTGCAAAATGAAGAAAATCTTAAATTTTTTATCCTGGGTCTGTCTTTAAACAAAGCCCGACTGGCCCTCAGATTCTGGTTCATCAGGACAGTCGGGGATTTGATGAAAAAGCTCCAAGCTCATTTTTCTGATCTTGAGATGGAATTGAGTTCTGAAGAAGATGTTCAATATCCTGGAATCTGGCATTTGTTGAAAGAGACTGTGCGTGAGCGTGATTCAAAGAATATTTCACCTGTGATGAGCGGATCATTGACCCGGTCTGTTCTTACTGGAGCAAACTACCCACAGAGTTTTTTTCAAAGTATTATGGGGCGTGTCCGGGTTGACCGCAGGATAAATTATCTGAGAGCTTCAATCATAAAGGCTGTTTTACAAAGAAACTATAAAATGGAGGTTCCCATGAGTTTGGATACCGAACGACGAGACGTGGCTTACCTGCTTGGACGATTATTTGCCGTATTGGAAAAAGCACAAAAGGAGGCATTGGGAAAAATTAATGCAACCATAAAAGACCGGTTTTTCAGTGCCGCTTCAGCAACTCCTGCCAGTGTGTTTCCCAGATTGTTACGTCTTTCTCAGCATCATATTGAAAAATCTGAATATGGTTATAGATCAGATCAACGTATTTCAGAAATAATGGAATACATCGATAGTTTCCCTTCCCATATGGACCTGCAAAATCAGGGGGTATTTGCCATAGCCTATTACCACCAGAAAAATGCCATGGATCGTGAGATGAAAGAAGCGATAAAAAATAAAAAAGACAGGCAAACTCAAAATGACCAAGGAGAAAAAAATGCTTAATCCAATTTCAAATCGTTACGAATTCGTTTTATTGTTTGATGTGAAAAATGGCAACCCCAATGGAGACCCTGATGGCGGGAATATGCCGAGGATAGATCCGGAAACCGGGCATGGGATTACCACCGATGTTTGTCTGAAACGTAAAATTCGAAATTATATCGATCTGGTAAAATCAAATGAATCACCATATGAGATACACGTTCGTGAGGGTGCGTTTCTTTCTGAACATCACAAAAGAGCACATAAAAATTTGGAAGAAGAGTCTTTATTTGTAGCTGTTCCTTTAGATTTGAAAGATGAACTAAGCAATTATCAAAAGTATCCGGATGGAATTGGATATGAAGGTCATGGAATTTACCTTAAACTCAACGCAAACGCAAAAGATTTAAAAAAAGAGATCGGAAAAAGCAAGGATCTTTCTGATGCAGCGAAAGCAAAGATTAATGAATTGTTTGTGGAAAGCAAAGAAATAACTGCTAAGAAATGGATGTGCAAAAATTTTTTCGATGTCAGGGCTTTTGGAGCTGTCATGACAACAGGTGAAAAAACATGTGGGCAAGTTAGAGGGCCTGTTCAACTTGGTTTCTCAAGGAGCATAGATCCAATTGTCGCTTTGGATGTTGCAATGTTCAGAACAGCTGCCGTCAGTGTCGAGAAACCTGATGATAAGGGGTTAGGAGCTAGAAAAGCTATTGTTCCTTATGGACTATACAGAGCCCATGGTTTTATTTCCGCACCGCTTGCAAAACAAACGGGCTTTTCTGAAGATGACCTTGAGTTATTTTGGAACGCCTTGATTTATATGTTCGATCATGACCGAAGCGCCTCCAGAGGTGAAATGGCAACCCAGAAATTATTTGTTTTCAAACACGACAGTGAACTTGGAAATGCACCGGCCCATAAACTTTTTGATTTGATAAAAGTAGAGCGGAAAAATATTTCATTGCCTCCACGAAAATTCAGTGACTATAAAGTGGATGCTGAAAAAGAAAGCTTGCCAAGCGGTGTGGAATTACAGGAAAAGGTTTAATCAAAGATGTTGACTGTACAACGAGGATAAAATAATGGATCGTCTTTTTGCCGGTCTCGACCATGATCTCGTCAAAACCCTGATGATCCAATTGCGGAATCTGTGGACACACACTTCCACTGCAATAGAGGGAAATACCCTGACTCTGGGTGAGACCGCGTTTGTATTAAGAGAAGGGCTCACGATCTCTGGGAAGCCGCTGAAAGATCATCAGGAGGTGGTGGGGCATGCCAGGGCCATTGATCTTATATATGACCTAATACAAAAAAATACCCCTTTGACGGAAAATGATTTGTTTGCACTCCACCGGGCTGTCCAGACAGATCAAGTGATCGACATTTACAAGCCGGTCGGCGGTTGGAAAAAAGAGCCGAATTCCACAGTTGGCGTGATAGATGAAAAACAGGTGGTGTTTGACTTTGCCTCCCCCAAAGATGTCCCGGTGCTAATGAAAGCCTGGTTTGGAATATATCAGGATCTTGACCGTTCACTGGCTCAGGGGGATAAAAACCTGGCATTAATGGCCTATGTGAAGCTTCATGCCTCTTTTGTCCGCATTCATCCATTTTTTGACGGGAACGGCCGCATGGCAAGATTGGTTGCCAACCTGCCGGTGATAAAATCTGGACTGCCACCGATTATTATTCCCCAGAACCAGCGTAGGCAGTACATAGATATATTGGCAGAATATCATTTCAAAGCGGGGCAAATAAATGCTGGAATTGAACTGCTGCCGGATATGGATGTCTTGAAACCATTCATTGCATTTTGTGAACAGGCCTGGAAGACATCCCTTTCCATTGTGGATGAGATTCACCAAAAGCAGCGGGCAAGAAACAAAAAGGGACAATGAAAATTTATTCGGAAAAAGAGTATCTTTCGCTGTCAGCACTCCAGCATATGCTTTTCTGCAGACGGCAGTGCGCCCTGATTCATATTGAACAGCTGTGGGTGGAAAATAAATTCACTGCCGAGGGCCGGGTCATGCATGAACGGGTGGACAGAGGCGATCAAATGGACAGGGGAAGGATGAAGATTGAATACAGCCTGCCACTGAAATCAAAATATCTGGGTATTTCCGGAAAAGCGGACGTGGTGGAATTTCACAGGCAGGATTCAGCGGGGAGAAAATGGATGCCTTTTCCGGTTGAATACAAACGCGGAAGACCCAAAAAAAATCTGTCCGACAAGGTGCAGCTGTGTGCCCAGGCCATGTGTCTTGAGGAAATGCTGGATGTTTCAATTGCGGCCGGCGCTCTTTTTTATGGTAAGACAAGACGACGTCAGGATGTAATATTTGATGATGACTTGAGGGAAAAAACCATAGCGACAGCCAGAGAGCTTCATGACATGATCTCCGCCGGTATTACGCCGCCGCCCAAATACGAAAAAAAATGTGATACCTGTTCGTTTGTATCATTGTGCCTGCCCAAATCCATCCAAAAGAAAAGAACGGTTTCATCCTGGTTAAACAAGATGATCCAAAAGGATTGAACCTGAATGAAAAAATATCTGAATACCCTTTTTGTCACCACCCAGGGGGCCTACCTGGCAAAAGACGGAGAAACCGTTGCAGTCAGGATAGAGAAGAAAACCGTACTTCAGATTCCCATCCACACTCTGGATGGGATCATATGTTTTGGTTCCATTGGGTGCAGCCCCTACCTGATGGGATTCTGCGCAGAACAAGATGTCACCATAAGTTTTTTAACCGAATACGGCCGATTTCTTGCCATGGTAAGGGGACCGGTTTCCGGCAATGTCCTGTTGAGGAGAAAACAGTTTCAGATGGCGGATAACCCTGAAATTTCGGCTCAGGTTGCAGGCTTTTTTCTTGCCGGAAAAATTGCAAATTGCCGGACCGTGCTTGAACGGTCACTCAGGGACCATCGGGAAAAAATAAATCAGGCGGCTGTAAAGAGGGTATCCTCCAGGCTTTTGATGACAATGCAAAAACAACTGCAAAAGGATAGTCTGGACAGCCTGAGGGGTATTGAAGGGGATGCGGCACATCTGTATTTCAGCGTTTTTAATGAGCTTATTTTTCAACAGGGTGCACCGTTTGTTTTTTCTGGACGGAATCGACGGCCCCCGACTGATCGCGTGAACTGCCTGCTTTCATTTGTTTACACCCTTGTTGTTCATGATGTCCGGTCCGCTCTGGAATCAGTGGGGCTAGATCCTGCAGTGGGTTTTCTTCACCGGGACCGCCCGGGCAGGCCCGGCCTGGCCCTTGATATGATGGAAGAGTTCAGGGCCTTTCTTGCCGACAGGCTGGTATTGTCCATGATCAACCGGGGCCAGGTCAAATCAGATGGATTTATCATTAAGGAATCCGGCGCTGTCCATATGGATGATGAAACCCGGAAAACAGTTCTGACAACATACCAGAAAAGAAAACAGGAAAGCCTGATCCATCCGTTCTTAAACGAAAAAGTTCCACTCGGGAATCTATTTTTTATCCAGGCACTGCTCCTGGCAAGATTTATCAGAGGGGATTTGGACGGATATCCCCCTTTTATCTGGAAATAGGACAGGAGAGATGCTTTGCTGGTTCTGATAAGTTATGATGTGTCAATCGAGAAAAAAGGACAAAAACGGTTGCGGCGTGTTGCTAAAGCCTGCCAGAATTATGGCCAGCGGGTTCAATATTCCGTTTTTGAATGCGTTGTAGATCCGGCTCAATGGACCGTTTTAAAGCAGCAGTTAATAGATGAAATCGATCCGGAACTGGACAGCCTGCGATTCTATTTCTTAGGCTCCAACTGGAAACGACGAATCGAACATGTTGGAGCCAAAAAATCAATTGATTTCGATGAACCGTTAATTCTTTAGTGAGACCGCGAACCCCAAGTTTGAATTTCAGAAAATCAGAAATGATAAATCACTGCCTGGTTGAACCCTCATTTGGATATCAAATGGTTCGCAAATTTGGAATATCCTGTATTTATATATTTTTTCAATTTTTGATATTTTTTCTTCCTTTGATATAAAGAATTCTAAAGAGGATCGCTCTTTGACAATTTGTTTTATTTTAATTATAAGAGGTTACTATAGCAACAGTCGCTCCCCCCGCGGGAGCGTGGATTGAAACA
>JAABSB010000053.1 GCA_011390615.1 Desulfotignum sp.
GCTTTCCTGCAAATAGTAATTTATGCCCTTGCCAGTGAATAGCAGTTGCTGGCTGTATCATACATGACCATGCCGTGCCGGGAGGAGGTGATCATGTGGCGGGACACATCTGACGGGTTCAGGCCCAGCTGATGGGAGATCTCACTGGTGGACAACGGTTTTTCCGCCAGCAGCAAAAGAATCTGGCTGACAGCCAGTTTGTCTGAAAACAAACTGTCAAACAACCGGTCCGTGTCCGGGTTGTCAAAAAACCCGTTATAGGCCTGTTTTGATTTCACCGGGACCCGCAGTTTTTCCCGTTCCGCCAGGCGCATGAACGGCACCAGATTCCTGGCGGCAGCCAGTTTGAACCGCACCTTTTCTCTGTCCATGCCTTCACTTGTTCCCAAAGGTCCCATCTCTTTTATCTGTTTTGCAAACTCATCCGTATACCGGGCCAGCAGGTTGCCGTCCGCACCGGACATGAATTCTATTCTCAGCCGGTCCGGGTTGAGCCCGATATGCGCCAGTATCTTTTTGGCCATATAGGTGTTGGCCAGGGCATCATAATTGCCGTGGGTGACATAATTGCATTCATCCAGTTTGCACCCGCCGATGAACACCCCGTCCTCTCCGTTGGCAAAGGCCCTGAGGATGAATTCCAAATCCACCCTGCCCGAGCACATCACCCGGATCAGCCGCATTTCGTTTGCATATTGCAGTCTGGAAACTCCAGCCAGGTCAGCAGCACCGTATGCTCACCAGTGGCAGACAAATCCCAGCAGTTTCGGTGTAAATTCTTGGCCAGCACTCATATATCTGCATCTCCTTTTTTGTAAAGGCTTCTGCGCCTCTGCCGGGTCCATGCCCGGCACCAACCTTAACAGTAACCCAGGAAAGTACTGTAAAAGGGATTCTTGTTTTTATGCTTCTTCCAGTACGGCATCCATCTGTTCCATAATATCTTCAGCGGTTACAGCTGCATCTATCTGCCCGCACAAAGCTTCATTGGTAAAATGCTTGAGCACAATGGCGTTGGTGGGGCATTTGGCATTGCACAGCCCGTCTCCCTTGCACAGAATCGGGTTGACAATGGCTTTTTTGCCTTTCTTTGTATCATGAAACTGGATGGCATCATAGGTGCAGGCGGTAATACAGGCACCGCAGGAAACACATGCATATTCATCCACCTTTGCCACGGAACCCGATGCCACCACCGTGTCATGGGACAGCAGGGTGACCACCCTGCCGGCTGCCCCGTAAGCCTGGTTGATGGATTCCGGGATATGTTTGGGATAATGGGCAGTGCCGCAAAGGAACACACCGTCTGCAGCAAACTCCACCGGTTTGAGTTTTACATGGGCTTCTTTGAAAAAATCATCCGGGCTCAGGGTCACCTTGAACAGGCCGGCAATTTTGTGGATGGACTCGGGCGGTCTTACCGCTGCTGCCAGAGACAGGATATCGGCATCCAGTTCCAGGCGCTGGCCCAGGATGGGGTCGGTCACCGTGACCCGAATCATATCAGATCCGCCCTCTGATACCGCTTCCACCTCAGGCGGGTCTTCCGGGGTATACCGGATGAACTGCACACCGAGTTCCGAAGCCTTTCTGTAGGCATCCTCTTTAAACCCATAGGTGCGCATATCCCGGAACAGGATATAGATGCGCATATCAGGATTCTTCTCTTTGAGCTTTAACGCATTTTTCACGGCATGGCCGCAGCACACCCGGGAGCAGTAGTTGAACTCTTCATTGCGGGACCCCACACACTGGATCATCACAAGGCTTTGGGCATTGACAACAGCCTCATTGCCTTTGGCGATCTGTTCGCCGATCTCCAGGTGGGTGAACACGGCATCATTTTCCCCGTACAGGTATTCTGCGGGTTTATACATATCCGCACCGATGGCCAGAACCGAAGCCCCGTGCTTGATGGTTTTGGTGCGGCCTTCGGTTTCCACCGTGGTGGTGAAATTGCCCAGATACCCTGCCACATCCGTAATCTTTGCCTCATGGGACACATGAATGCGGGGATTTTTGTATACCCTGGCAATCAGGTCATCCAGATAGGTCTGCACATCCAGGCCCTCCAGAGTGGAATGGATCCGTCTGACCATGCCTCCCAGGTCTTTGCTTTTTTCCACCAGTTCCACCTCATGCCCCTGGGCGGCTATGGACAGAGCACAGGTCATGCCGGCAATGCCGCCCCCGACAACCAGGGCGGTCTTGTTCACAGGCAGGTCGAACTCCTTTAAGGGTTCCAGAAGGGCTGCCCGTGCCACTGACATGCGCATGATGTCCTGGGCCTTCTGGGTGGCTTCCTCTTTCTGCCTGGCATGAACCCAGGAGCAGTGCTCTCTGATATTGGCCATATCCAGGTAATACTGGTTCAAGCCGGCTTCTCTGAGGGTATCCCTGAACAACGGCTCCAGGGTCCTGGGGGAACAGGCGGCAATCACCACCCGGTTCAGGCCCTTTTCCACTGCCAGGTCTGTGATCTCTTTTGCCGAATTGGTGGCACAGGAAAAAATCTGTTCAGTGGCATATACCACATGGGGCAGGGTTTTTGCGTATTCCACCGTGGAAGGCACATTCACCACACTGGAAATATTGGCCCCGCAGTGACACACAAACACGCCGATCCTGGGTGCTTCTGCCGACACATCCCGTTCTTCGGGATACACCCGTTCCCGGGAGAGCTTTCCCCGTCGGAAATTGAGCATCTCACCGGTTCTGGATCCGGCACCGCTGGCCGTGAAAACCGATTCCGGAATATCTGTTGGGCCCTGGAAGGCACCGGAAACAAAGATACCGGGCCGGCTGGTCTGCACCGGGTTGGATGAATCTATCTCACAGAATCCGTGGGCATTGATGTCTATCCCGAACTTTTGGGCAATCTCTTTATAGGCGCGGGGCGGGTTCAACCCCACAGACAGCACCACCATGTCGAATTCTTCTTCTTTTACCCCGTCATCTGCCGTGGCATACCTGACCCGGATGTTTTTTGTTTCCGGATTTTCACCGGCAATGGATGCATAGCTTCTGATGAAACGGGTGTCTGGCAATGCTTCGGCCCGCTGAAAATACCGCTCAAAATCTTTGCCGAATGACCGGATATCATTGTGGAACACCGTACATCTGGCATCCATATCATGCTCTTTGGTCAGTATCAGCTGTTTCTGGGTATAGGTGCAGCAGACCCCGGAACAATAGGAGTTGTCCCCTTGGGTCACCCGACGGGAGCCCACACACTGGATCCAGGCAACATTTTTGGGATGCTGTTTGTCGCTTGCCCTGAGCACTTTGCCGTCATAGGGGCCTGTGGAGGACAAAAGCCGTTCGTAATCCATGCTGGTGACAACATTGTCATATTGCGAATACCCGTATTCCTCTTTTGCAGACGGATCAAAAGGGGTTATGCCTGATGACAGGATAACCGCCCCTACATTGATCCGGGTGCGGGTGGGGGTCTGGCGGAAGTCAATTGCCCCGGTTTTGCAAACCCCGCGGCAGATATCGCATTTTTTTTCCGAAAGATACAGGCAGGAATCATCGATATAGGCCACAAGGGGAATGGCCTGGGAAAAATACACATGCACTGCCTTGTTGGTGGAAATCCCCTGGTTGAACGCATCCGGATATTCCACAGGGCAGTATTCCATGCAGGTGGTGCAGCCGGTGCACTTTTCTTCTATGATGTATCTGGGACGGGTTTTGACGCTGACCTGAAAATCGCCTTTCTGCCCCTCTATGGTTTCCACTTCCGAGAATGTGAGTACTTCTATGTTTGGATGCCGGCCGACCTCGACCAGTTTGGGTGACAGTATTCACATGGAGCAGTCGTTGGTGGGAAATGTCTTGTCCAGCTGGGCCATATGACCGCCGATGCTGGGACCTTTTTCCACCAGGTAGACCCTGAATCCGGCTGAGGCAAGATCCAGGGAGGCCTGTATCCCGCTGACCCCTCCGCCCACAACCATCACATCGCCAAAATTTCTGTCCTTGATGCTGTCAGAAAACAATTGCATATGTTCCATTGGCAGTACGTCGTTGTTTACCACTTTTTATCTCCTCATCCGTTCATTATGACACCGCTGCAACAATCACCTGTGTTTCATTCCGGTAATTTTCTATAGCACGTCATTGATGATTTCGGTAATATCCTTTATTTCTAAAACCGCTTCATATTCCAGATTCAGGCGGCTTTCTTCGAAATTGGTGATGCAGTAGGGGCACGAGGTCACCAGCACTGACGCTCCGGTATCCCTTGCCTGTTTGAGGCGGATATCGGAGAACCGTTCCGCCTGGGGGGTGTCCATCCAGATCCGGCCGCCCCCTCCCCCGCAGCACAGGCTGCTTTTCCGGTTGGCGTTCATCTCTTTCAATGTGAGGCCGGCCACTTTTTCCAGCAGCTGCCTGGGCGGTTCATAAATCTGGTTGTGACGGCCCAGATAGCAGGGATCATGATAGGTCACGGTCTGATCCATTTTTTTGTTCAGGGTCAACCGGCCGGTATTGATAAGCTCCAGCAGAAATTCGGACATGTGGATCACCTCAAAGTGCACCATGAACTCCGGGTACTCGTTCTTGAAGGTGTGGTAGCAGTGAGGAGAAGACACCAGGATCTTTTTCACCCCGTGGTCGATAAAGTTCTTTATGTTGGTTTTGGCAAGATCTATGAACACCTGTTCACTGCCGATCTTGCGGATGCTCTCTCCGCAGCAGCTCTCATTTTCTCCCAGGATCCCGAAATTCACCCCTGCCGTGTTCAGGATATTAGCGGTGGCCTGGGCCACTTTTTTCATGCGCGGGTCATAGGAAAAATAGCATCCCACAAAATACAGGATCTCCATGTCCGGTGCAAAGGGTTTGACTGACAGGCCATCAGCCCACGCGCTCCTGGCTGCGCGTTCCCCCTGGAGGGGGTTGCCCTCGGAGATGATGCTGGCACGGGCGGATCTGGCGGATTTCACCGATGCGGGGAACACCTCGTATTCCGTGGCCACCCGGCGCAGGGCCTGGCTCACCTGGATCTGGCCCAGGCCCCTGGGGCACTGATCCGGGCAGGTGCCGCAGGTGGTGCAGCGCCAGATATCCTCTCCCTCGATCTCTGTCAGGCCGAATGCCGCCTCCCGAACGAGTTTGCGCATACTGAACTGCCGGACCTGATTCCAGGGACAGACCGCATCGCACAATCCGCACTGGAAGCACAATTGATACGGATCTCCGCCGGCCTCTCTGATCTCGTCGATTACTTCTATAAAAGGAGCGATGGTCTCCATGGTGTGTCCTTTTTATTTACTTTTGTCATCTGTGGACATGCGGGCAAGGGTATCCATGATGGTCTGCATGCCGTATTTATCTGCCAGAGATTCCAGTCCGATTTCCAGGTCCTCCATCTCCTCCTGCTCTTCCACCTCTTCTTCTCTTTCCTCCAGAGTCAGGGCATCCACCAGGCACCACTTAACGCACAGAGGTTCATCTTCTCCTTCACACATGTCACATTTCAGGGGCAGTCCGGAATCCGGCTCCTTGAATTCTTCTCTGGACGGGCAGGAGGCCCGGCAGAAGGAGCACTCGTCATATTCTTTGCCGTCAATGGTATATTTGTCCCTGCCCGCGCATTCCGCCATGGTATATTCTCCGGCATACACCGGCACATAAATGTCGCGCAAAGGCTCTCTGATAATCCGGATTCTGGATCTTGCCGGGTTGTTGGAGCTGTATTTGGGAGATGCGTGAAAAGAAGAGCAGATCACCTCACATGCCCGGCAGCCATTGCATTTATCCACGTCAATCTTGATGGTCTTTATGATTTTCTTTTCTTTTTCTTTACTGGCCACGGTTTTTGCCCTCCACACTATTGGGTCTGTGTTTCTTTTTGCTTATCTGCTGTTTCTTCATCCGTTAAAATCCCCCGCTGGATAAAATCATCAGCCACATAGCCCAGGTCCATTTTTTCCAGGGCTTCTTTTGTTGGGATGCCCTCTTCATTCCAGCCCTTGAGCTTGTAATAGGCGTCCAGCAGTTTTTCTTCCAGTTCGGGGAACCGCTTTTTCCAGTGGTCCTCAGGCGGTTTTTCATCTTTTCTCCGCATGCCCCGCCGGATGTTCACCGCCCGCACCAGGGTCCTGTAACGCTTGGCTGCCCGGGTGAGTTTTTCTTCGTCCATCTCGATTCCGGCACCGGCAGAGATGAATTTGGGATAGTTGTGAATATGATAAGGGGGTTTGAGGGGAAATGAGGACAGCCCGGCACACTGGCCCAGGGCATCATCGATATAGTGCATCATCTCCTGCCACTCCACAATATCACAGGTCATGTCAACAGTGGGGTAGTATGGAATGGAATTTTCCCCCCGCAACTCCCAGTCGATAAAATACTGCTTAAATTTTTCATGGGGCACCTGGATCCAGTCTTCGCAGAATTTTTCTCTATGCTCACGTTTGGGAAAGGGGGCCTGGGGAAACTGGCCTTCAATCTGGGTGATGTTGATCTTTTCACCGATGGAATACATCAGAAAATAGATGGGATTGAGCATGGACAATTTCAAAGGCAGCTGTTCATGTTTTTTAATGGTGTTGTGGGCGTATTCTTCAGCCCCGTTGCCGATCTCCTGTGCCGCCCAGTAGGTGCCCTTGGCCAGGACATCGCCGATGCCCTCTCTTTTCACAATCATATCCAGCAGATAATAGAACCGGTCCTCATTGCTCTCAGGCAGGCCTGGGAAATCATCTTTGCTTAAAATGCCGGCTTCCAGCAGCTCCAGGGCAAATGCCATGACCTGGGGGGTGGAAAACCCGTCCAGACCGTATTCCGTTGCCTTCTGGGCGATCCGCAGACCAAAATCCAGATCAGAATAGGCAGCCATGGTATAGGTCAGCTTGGTAAAGCATTTCATCATGTAGGTGGGCAGGCCCGGCATGGAGATGGTGGCCCCGCATTTCATGGGGCAGTTGAAGCAGGATATCAGCCTTGTTCTGGCACCTTCCAGGGTATCGGTCCACTGTTTTTCAATGTCATCATTCCAGAACCCTTTGCGCCGGGTGCGGGAGTTGCCCCACATGAAATTTTCCGTATGCCATTTTTCATCATGCACCTTCATTTCCTGGGGAGATCCCAGACCGGCCAGAATGGGCATCACGCCCTTGATGGGGTTGTCTTCCCTGTGTTTGATATAGGCCAGCACCTCGTTGCACAGGGAGAGGAACTCTTCGGGTTTGGCCAGGTTGATGTCTTTGGTGCCCCGCACGGCAATGGCCTTGACCCGTTTGTCTCCCATGACCGCACCGATGCCGCCTCTGCTGGCAGAAGACCGGCCCTGCTCCACAGAGGCATAATACACCCTGTTTTCCCCGGCAAGGCCGATGGCGGCAACCTGTGCCTTGGGCTGATCCAGCTCCTGCCGGATCTGTTCCGCTGTTTCAACGGCGCCCTTTCCGGCCAGATGGGAGGCATCCCGGATCTCCACGGTATCATTGTGGATCCACAGGTATACCAGTTTTTCAGACTTTCCCCGCAGCACCACTTTGTCATACCCGGCATATTTGAGTTCCGGCGCCCAGAATCCCCCCATCATGGAAAAGGCCATCAGCTCTGTCTGGGGAGAGATGGTGGACACAATGGTCCGGTTGCAGCCGGTGGCCGGGGTGCCGCAGAGCAGGCCGGCACTGAAAATTAGCAGATTTTCCGGAGAAAAAGGGGTCACTTCCGGCCCGACCCTGTCCCACAAAATCTTGGCATTTGTTCCCAACCCCCCCAGATAGAGTTCTGTTTCCCTGGGGTCTGTTGCCTTTTTCTCAATGTTCCCCCGGGTAAGATCAACCTCTAAATTAAAGCCTGTTTCTGCGTACCTCATGATTTACCCCTCTTTATATTCCCGTAAAAACCTGACATGCGGTTAATCCAAAAAACAGTTTGCGCTGCATAATACCTCACCTTATAATTATTGGTGTGTGGCACACAATGTAATCATGATTACGCTACATTGTAACTACATGTCAAGGAAAAATCTGTGTCCGGCAACCCGCCTGGAACGGGCATCTATTTTTTCCCATACGCTTTTCCTGACGGCACACCAATTAAGCTATTAATTAGATACTTTATAGATACAATACAGCTATGTCAAGTTTTTTTTCATGATAACGCATACAGGCAAACTGCCAGATATATGGATCTGACACCCTTGTTGGCGCTTATGACCAGTCCATGCGATTCTGATTCCCTGATCGCTCATAAGGCTTTCACAGGGGGCGGCATCGGATTACAGAAAGTTAAAAGCCCCGTCAGTCACGGACAGTGCATGCGAATCGCTTATAGTTGATTTATCAACCAATTATTCGGTATTTTTCTGTTTCGAATCTGATTTTTTACTTGACAGGGTTTGACATGTTTAAATATAGTGGCAATATACAGCTTAATTATAGTTACATTGTAACACTAAATGGCAAGACCGAAAGGAGGTGGCTGCTTTTCGAATGATATTTTTTGGTTTTTCTTTTTTACAGAACCCAATTTTCAGGAGGTCAACACGATGAAAAGGTTTACGATTCCGGCACTATTGGTTTTTTGTTTTTCCGCATTCTTCGCCATGAATGCGGCTGCAAAAACAACGCTCACCTATTCCAATTTTTTCCCCCCCACCCACATCCAGAGCAAGCTTGCTGAGCAGTGGATTCAAGAAGTGGAAAAACGCACCAACGGCGAAATTTCCATCAATTATTTTCCGGCCGGTACTTTGACCAAAGCCCCCCAGACTTATGACGGTGTTGTCCAGGGCATTGCCGATATAGGCATGACGGTTCTGGCCTATTCCAGGGGACGCTTTCCTGTTGCTGCAGCCATTGACCTGCCCATGGGATATTCATCCGGTGTCCAGGCCACCAACATTGCCAATGGGGTTTTGGAAAAATTCAATCCCGAAGAATTCAATGATACAGAACTGATGTTTCTCCATGCCCATGGTCCCGGACTGCTTCATACCAGAGACAAAGAAGTGGTTACCCTGGACGACCTCAATGGGCTGAAAATCAGGGGAACCGGCACCAGCGGAAAAGTAGTTGCTGCCCTGGGCGGATCTCCAGTGGGGAAAGCCATGGGAGAAACCTATCAGATGCTCCAGAAAGGGGTTGTGGATGGGTCTCTTCATCCTGTGGAAACCAACAAAGGGTGGAAAGTCGGTGAAGTGGTCAACTATATGACCCAGAACTTTTCCACTGCCTATACCACCACTTTTGCCGTATTTATGAACAAAAACAAATGGAACAGTCTAACCGCGAAGCAGCAGGAAACCATCAGGGCCATCAATGCGGAATTTGCCCTGAAACACGGCCAGGCCTGGGATGAATCCGACGAAGAGGGCATGGCATTCTTCAAGGAAAAAGGTGGCAAAGTCATTCCCCAACCTGAAGAACAGGCAAAACTTTGGGCGGAAAAAGCAGCCCCTGTAATAGATGAATATATCCAGAGTGTTTCTGAAAAAGGGATCGACGGAAAAGCAGTTGTGGATTATATAAAAGCTAATTTATAAAACCAATGGTCCATCTTTGTAATATCCAAGCAGGCGGCCGGCAGTTTTGCAGCCGGTTGCCTGCTGGTTCAAAAACCCGATTTTTTTAAACAGGATTGATTATGCGTGTTATTATCCAGGCGTTGAATAAATTCACCGATGTTCTGAAATTGATCGGTGCCATTGCCCTCACCGCCATGATGATGCTGACAGTTGTAGATGTCATCGGACGGTATTTTAAATCTCCCATTTTCGGTTCCGTGGAACTGGTGGGTTTTCTGGCAACCATCGTGGTGGCTGCAGCCCTTCCCTATACCTATAAAATGGACGGCCATGTGGGCGTGGAAATCCTGGTGCGGCTGCTGTCTGAAAAGACCCAGGCATGGATCGATATTTTGACCAGGAGCCTCACCCTTGTTCTGTTTGCCCTGATAACCTGGCAGATGTTTTTGTATGGGGAAGATATTTACAAAACAGGGGAGGTTTCCATGAACCTGGAATTTCCCATCTATTATATTGTTTATCTGCTGGCTTTCGGCCTGCTGATCTTCACTGTGACCATTCTGGAAACCATTTTTCACGATATCAAGAAACTAAGAGAGTTGCACACAAAATGAACCCGACACTTATTGGCATCATCGGTATCCTCATCATGCTTGTTTTGTTTCTGACACGGATGCCCGTGGCATTTGTCATGGCCAGCGTTGGATTTGTGGGGTTCTCCGTCGTAATCAGCACGGATGCGGGCCTGGTCCTTTTGTCCAGAAATATTTATGAAACATTTGACTCCTATGATCTGACCACCATCCCTTTGTTTATTCTCATGGGACAGCTGGGGTTTAACTCCGGCATCAGTAAACGGCTTTATGACGCAGGCTATAAATTTCTGGGAAGCATCAGGGGGGGACTTGCCATGGCAACGGTTTCCGCCTGTACTGCTTTTGGTGCGGTCTGCGGCTCCAGCCCTGCCACAGCCGCCACAATGGCCACCGTCGGCCTGCCGGAAATGAAGCGGTACAACTACAATGACGAACTGGCCACCGGATCGGTTGCCTCAGGCGGGGGCATCGGCATGATAATGCCCCCGTCAGTGGTACTCATCATCTATGGTATCCTCACAGAACAATCCATTGGTGCCCTTTTTGTGGCCGGTATCTTCCCGGCACTGCTGGTAACGCTGCTGTTCATCATCTGCATCTATATCCGCTGCCGCATCTCACCGGATCAGGGACCAAGGGGAGAGTCCTTTTCCTGGACACAAAAATTCAAAGCCCTGCTGGGCCTGAGCGAAACCCTGATTGTTTTCATCCTTGTTATCGGGGGTATCTTCATCGGATTATTCACCCCCACGGAAGCGGCAGCCATCGGGGCATTTGGTGTGCTGCTCATTGCATTGGTAAGGCGGCAGATCACCTGGGAAGGGTTTGTCAAATCCCTTATGGAAACCCTGCGGACTTCGTGCATGGTGCTCATGCTCATTGCAGGGGCGGTCATTTTCGGCAAATTTCTGGCGGTCACCCGGATTCCATTTGAAATAGCAGGCTGGGTTTCCGGCCTGGAAATATCGCCGGTACTGGTTCTGGGCGTGATCCTTCTCATCTATTTTTTCGGCGGATGCTTCATGGATGCCCTGGCCTTTGTCACCCTTACCGTGCCTATTTTCTTTCCTGTGGTCATGGAACTGGGATATGATCCCATATGGTTTGGTATCATTATTGTCATGGTTACGGAAATGGGGGTTATCACGCCGCCGGTGGGCATCAATGTGTATGTGGTCTATGGGGTGGCAAAAAATGTTCTGAATCAGGAAGTTCCCCTGGAAAAAATATTCAAGGGCATTTTTCCTTTTCTTATCGCCGTAATCATCGGCGTATTTATTCTCATTCTGTTCCCCAATATTATCCTGTTTTTGCCCAACCTCATGTACTAGTCTCTCCTGCGGCATTCCGGTCTTTCCGGGGCTGGAATGCCGCACCAGATTTTTTTCTTGACAAATACAGATTTCGATTTAAAATAATTTTATTCTGATTAAATAATAAACGGGTTTTTTGCCCGGTCCTAACCCTTAAAAATCGTGAAGGAGGAAGCCATGCAGGAACAATTGTGCAAGGATTGCAGCATGCTGCTGCCCCCCCATCAGACGGTCTGCCCTGTCTGTGGATTTGACAACCGTTTTGATCAGCAGACAGACGTCCTTGATCCGGAACTGATCTTTTCTTTGACAGATGATGTGGTGCCGGCCAATATTTACGGCTACTGAAATTTTAAAACCTATACATTTGAATCTACAAAATCTGGACCCTGCAAAACAACAAGGGGGTTCAGGATATCTTCCTGGCCCCCTTAATTTTTCTGGTAGGCACGAGCGGACTTGAACCGCTGACTTCTACCGTGTCGAGGTAGCACTCTACCAACTGAGTTACGCGCCTTTACGTGGCATGTCATATATCAGAACTATGGATTTCTGTCAAGAAAAACCGACATTTATTCCATGGTTTTTTCTAAATTTTCGCTGGTGGCGGAAGGATCATCATCTGTCATAAAGAGCCGGTCTCCGTCAATAAACTGTATCGTTACAAGATTGTCTGTAACTTCGGCGATTTCAATGCCGAATCCTGCAAAGGTCTTGAGCATGATGCTGTCGGCAAAATGAGACGGGCTTCCCTTATAGACCAGTTCCATGACAGCTCTATCAGATCCCATCTCCTTTGGCTGCATGTTTTGAATTTCAGCTATCTCGGCCAGCCGTTTTTTCAGGGCAAGAAACCGGGGAAGAAATCCATTGCCTGTTATTACAACATCAAAGCGGTTTTCTTTTCTCAAATGTCCGCTCCAGTAGTGGTCCAGTTTTTCTGCCAGGTCCAGGGCAGCCAGGTCTGCGGCTTTTTCAATGGCCTGGATGGCGCCCTCCTGGTCTGGATCACTTTTGGCGGCTGCCGTGTTTTCACAGACTGCCACCTGCTGGCCGGAACCCACGTCATAGGCGGTAAGCTTTATGACGGCATCAAAAATTTTCTCATCCCCCATGCGGTTGGCAGATTCTGCAGCACTGGCCCGTCCCACCACGACCAGATCGGCATTCACTTTTTCTGCCAGGTCAACGGCAGCATCGGCATCATAAATGGATGGAAACCGGATGTCGTAAAAACTGGTGTCCGGCTTTTCCTTTTCCATGCCGGCAACATTAAAGCGCTTGTCCAGCAGCGTATTCATAATTCTGGTTTCTGCATAGGATATATAGGGCTCAGGATTATTTCCCCACCAGTATCTGGGCAGCAAATCTTTTGGCCCCTGCTCGGCAATGAGAAACAAAATTGTGGGCATATCTGTGCCCGCATTGCGGATACTGGCCTCGGTGAGCATCTGTTCCAGCAGAACCAGGTTTATTTTGGACTCAACCCCCACCAGATAGGTGTCTGTGTGGGTGATTTCCCCCAGAACCCGGTATGTAACCACATAATCCTGGGCAACTGGCAAAATACGGCCATATAAAAAATCCAGGTGCGCGGCAAAAACCTGGGGAGAAACGGCGCTGGCAAATGCGTTCACAACTGCCCGCTCCAGGGCATCTGACACAGCAGCCTGCCTGGCTCCGGGAATATCTTCATTGACAATTTCCCGGTTTCCCGTGGTCACTGTGGTCAGCAAACCGGTTTTCTGGGCTGCAAAAGCGCAGTTCTGCGCCAGCAGTATTATGAAAATAGACACCCCCGCCCATATAAGGGCCTGTTTTTTTGTTTCCATGGTCATACCTTTCGGTAGGCGGCATAGTCTGCGATTAATGTTAACACCGATTTTGACAATGCAGCATCAAATATTTCAAGTTTTTTTTTGGCGTTGTTCACATGGGTCCGGGCCTTTGCCCGGGTATAGTCAATTGCGTTTAATGACACAAGTTTTTGTTGCAGTTTCTTGAATTGGTCTGGATCTACATCAGGATCTGCCATCATGTTTTCCAGCCATTTTCGGTCTTCAGGGCCTGCTTTTGCCAGGCTGTAGATCAGGGGCAGGGTCAGCTTGCCCTCCCGCATGTCAGCCCCGGGATTTTTCCCCAGCTGTTCTGCAGTTGCCGTGTAATCCAGCAGGTCATCCGCCATCTGAAAGGCCATACCCAGATGAAACCCAAAGGATTTTAAGGCATTTTCTTTTTGTGCGGACACCTTTGCCATAATAGCCCCGCACTGGCAGGCACCCTGGATCAGGACCGCTGTTTTCCGTTCAATGATATCCAGGTACTGGTCTTCGGTCACATCATTTCTGCCTTTTTTGGCCAGTTGATCAATCTCCCCCTGGGACATCTCCTGGGTAATCTGTGCAATAACGGAAATCACCCGGGGTTCTTTGGTTCCGGCGGCAATATCCAGGGCCCGGGCCAGCAGAAAATCCCCTGTGAGTACCACCTGGGGAGCAGGCCAGCAGGTATGGGCCGCCGGACTGCCCCGGCGCATATCTGCTCCATCCACCACATCATCATGCAAAAGGGTGGCAGCATGCAGAAATTCAAAAATGGTGGAAAACAAAATCTCATCTTTGCCTGTGTATCCGCACATGCGTGCAGCATGGATAAACAAAAGGGGCCGCAGCCGCTTGCCTCCGCTGAAAAGAAGATGGGAAGCGATCTGTTTCACCAGGGCCAGGTGGGGGGATAAATTTTCTTCAAGGGCTTGTTCCACCTTTTCCAGATCCGGTGAGACCAGATCAACAATCTGTGCCTTTAAATCCTTATTCATACCCGCTTTCCGGCAATCTCATTTTCATATGCGGTTGCAGCGGGACGGTTCGCAATCCGTCCCGCTGCTACAACCTCTCCTGCAATATCATAGGCAAATGCATCTGTTATCTTTACTTGAACAAAGGTGCCTGTGGCAAGCCCTTTTGCATAAATAAAGGTGACCCCGTCCACCTCAGGGGCCTGGAACATGGTCCTGCCGATGAAAAGGCCGGGCTCTGGATTTTCCTCCACCAGCACAGGATAGATCCTTTCCACATGTTTCTGGTTGATCTGTTCAGATATCTTTTCCTGGACTGCCATCAGGGTATCACGACGTAATTGTGCCACATCCTGCGGCACATGGTTCTGCAATGCATGGGAAGCAAGGTCTGATGCATCAGAATAGGTAAACACCCCCAGATGATCAAATTTCACCTTTTGGATAAAATCCAGCAGGGAGGTAAACATGGCATCTGATTCTCCGGGAAACCCGGTAATCACGGTTGTGCGCAGCGCTGCATCCGGGTCTGTCTCTCTGATCATGGAAAACAGATCCGCCAGGTCCTTTAGCGTACTGGGCCGCCCCATCCGCCGGAGCATGGTTGTGTCTGCATGCTGGATGGGTACATCATAATAAGAACAGAGATTACTGTGGTGTTTCACCGTGTGGACAATCTTCTGGGTAAGGGATTTCGGATGGGTGTATAAAAACCGTATCCAGACATCTGGATTCACCACCGCCACGTGGCAGGAAAGATTTTCCAAAACCTTATGAAAACCGGTACCGTCTTTGAGATCCTGGCCGTAATCCGTGGTGTTTTCCGCTGTCAGAATAATTTCTTTCACCCCTTTGTTTACCAGGGACAGGGCTTCCGCACAGATCTCTTCCATGGGCCTGGAACGCTGTCTTCCCCGCAAGGTGGGGATAATACAATAGGTGCAAAGCCGGTTGCACCCTTCTGAGACCTTGATAAAGGCAAAAGGATCACCGGTCAGGGCCCGGTCAACAGAAAGATTCTGAAAACCGCGTGTATCAGGATCAGGAAACAGGGTCAATGGAACAGGTCCCTTATTTTCAACCACATCGACAATCTGTTCACAGGCACCGGTGCCCACAAAGGCATCCACTTCCGGCAGGGTGCCGGTCAGATCCGGGTCATCCTTGTAGCGCTGGGCCAGGCACCCGGTGACGATCAGGCGGCGGCAGACCCCCTGCATTTTATACCCTGCCATCTCCAGTATGGTGTCCACGGCCTCATCAGCGGCTGCAGATATAAAGCTGCAGGTATTCACCACAATGGCTTCGGCACAGGACGGGTCACGGGTCGGGGTGTGCCCGGCGGCAGCAAGCTTTCCCAGCATGATCTCGCTGTCCACCTGATTCCGGGAACACCCCAGGGTTTCAACATATACTATCATATGGCCTTGGCCATAAGATCCCCCATAAGTTTGGAGAACCGTGACGGGTTGTCCAGTTTGCCCCCTTCACTGATAACGGCAATATCAAACAGCAGATCAGAATAATCGGTGAGCACAGGGTTTGTGGTATCTGTTTCAAATATTTCCTTGATTTTCTCCATGACCGGGTGGTTGACATTCACCTCCATGACCCGTTTCTGCTCCGGGGTTTTCTGGCCGGATGCCTTGAGAATCTTTTCCATATAGGCACTCATGCCCCAGTCTTCACCGGACAGGCAGGAGATGGAATCCTTGAGCCGATTGGATACCACCACATCCTTGACCCGGTCCTCCAGTTTCCCCTTGAGAAAGGACAATAGGGCAGAATACTGGTTTTTCTTTTCATCATCCACCTTTTCCACGTCCAGGTCGCCTTTTTCCGCGCTTTTGAGTTTTTTCTCCTTGTATTCGGTCAAAGACTGGGTCACCCACTCATCAATGGGATCCACCATGAGCAGCACTTCATAATCTTTGGCTTTCAACGATTCCAGCAGCGGGGAATTCATCAGGGAGGTGAGGTTCTCACCGGTGAGGTAGAAGATCTCCTTCTGGTCCTCTTTCATATTTGCAATATATTCATCCAGGGTCACATACTTGTCCCCGGATTTGGTGGTTTTGTACCGAAGCAGGGCGGCAATGCGCTCCTTGTTGGCAAAATCCGTGGGGATCCCGGCTTTCAGTGCCTGGCCGAATTCATTGTAAAATTCCTCATATTTTTCCTTGTCCATCTCTTCTAAAGTGGAAAAAATCTTTTTGACCAGGTTCTTTTTGATGTTGCGCACCAGCCGGTCTTCCTGGAGAATTTCACGGCTCACGTTCAGGTTCAGGTCCGGGGCATCCACTACCCCCTGGACAAAGCCCAGGTAATCGGGCAAAAGCTCTTTGCAGTCATCCATGATAAAGACCCGTTTGCAATACAGCTGCATGCCGTGCTTGCGCTCGGGCCGGAACAGGTCAAAGGGGGCCTTGGAAGGGATGTACATCAGCACATCATATTCTGTAACCCCTTCAAATTTTTTGTGTATTATTTCCAGAGGGTTGTCCCAGTTGTGGCTGATATGCTTGTAGAACTCCTCATGCTCCTCTTGTGTAACCTCTTCTTTAGGTTTTGCCCAGATGGCTTTCATGGAGTTGAGGGTCTCATCTTTTCGCACTTTTCTGAAGGTATCACCTATGGGCTTGCCGTCCTTGTCCTTGATGATCTCATTTTCCGGGATGGGTTCGCTTTTTTCCATGTTCATGACCACTGGATAGGTCACAAAATCGGAATGTTTTTTCACAATATGCTGGATCGTGTATTCATCGGTGAAATCCTGGTCCCCTTCTTCCCCTTCTTTTAAAAACAGGGTGATGGTGGTGCCCCGGTCCTTTTTTTCTATCTCCTGAACCGTATAGGTTCCCTGGCCGTCGGACTCCCACCGGACCCCTTTTTCAGCACCGGCAGCCCGGGTTTCCAGACATATTTTGTCCGCCACGATAAAAGCTGAATAAAAGCCCACGCCAAACTGACCGATAAGTTCCGGGGTCAGGCTGGTTTCATTTTTGGATTTTTCCAGTGCTTCCATGAATGCTGCAGTACCCGATTTGGCAATGGTACCGATGTTCTCATTGACCTCATCAAAGGTCATGCCGATGCCGTTGTCTGTAATGGTAAAGGTCTTTTTTTCCGGATCCACTGCCAGGCGGATCTGATAATCGTTGTCCTCGCTTAACAGTTCCGGTTCTGTCTGCTCTTTGAACCGCGCCTTGTCAATGGCATCAGATGCATTGGATATGAGTTCGCGCACAAAAATTTCCTTGTTGGAATACAAAGAATTGATGATCAGGCGCAGCAGCTGCTGGACTTCGGTTTTAAATTTGCGTGTTCTTTTCTCTCCCATGGTTACTCCTGTTTCAATATGTTATGTGTCATCACGTTACAATAATTTTTTCTAATAATTGTGGCAAAAACAGGAATGTCAAGGTTCAAATTGCAGCAGGGTTTGACATGCAGGTGTTTTCCCTGGTATCGTTGCTGATCATGGAAAAGATGCTGGCCCATACCAATGGATGCATACACCAGATTCGGGCTGCTGTGAACCGGGCTGTGCACCCGCCCCCCCCTGATCCGGAACGGTTTGAGCCCACTGCTGTCATTGCCCTGTTTTTGTGCCATGCAAAAAGCACGGATCTGTTGTTCATCCAGAAAGCGGATGTGGCAGGGTATCCCTGGCGCAACCAGATGGCATTTCCCGGCGGGCATGTGGACAAGACCGATGCCGGACCTCTGGCAACCGCTTTGCGGGAATTGCAAGAAGAGCTGTGCATCCACCCGGAAAATGTGGAGGTCTTGGGTGCCATCGGCCATTTTCAGACAATCAACAACAAAGACATCCAGGCATTTGCCGGGGTCTGGAACCAGCAGGAAACCATATGGTTTGACGCAGCGGAAATCAGCCGGGTTTTTCAGATTCCTGTGGGCCATCTGCTGGCACTGCACCGGGAAAAAGGATATGCCGGGCAGCGCCCCAATGTCATGGAACTGACCTACCCCTTTGAAGATGTGGTGATCTGGGGGGTCACTGCCAAAATTGTCCACCACCTGCTCGAGGTTTTGATCGCGTCTGAAAAAACTGCCTGATCAATCATTCCTGATCCGCCGCCGCATCCGGAAAAATATTTTTGCCGTCAAAAAAAAGGCCAGAAAAGCCAGCATGCCTGGAAACCAGACATGTTCCGCCAGGGCCGGATCTGCAGATGCCACAGCCATCCCGGCCAGGGCAAATACAAACACCAGAAGCAGAAATCCCATCACTATCCAGCAGGCAAGATTGGTATCATACCAGGGGGTTATGCTCTTTCTAAAAAAAGGATTCTGGTCCAGATGCATAAGGATATGGGTTCTTTTGTGTTAAATGTGACAATACCACTATATATGGTATTTTTATGTTGACAAGCAACAACATATTGGTTAAATTGCCATATATACACCACGTATACCCATTCCGGGTTCGGGGTAACAGACTGCACGATATGCTTTTTTCAATCTGATTTCAAGGGGTGAGGCCAATGTTTGAGCAAATAAAAAAACGGGACGGACGGATATCTGCATTTGATTCTTCCAAAATTACCAGTGCCATTGAAAAGGCAGGCCAGGCAACCGGTGAATTCAACGGCAGGGAAGCCAGAAAACTGACCCTCAGGGTGCTTACCCTGGCCCGGGACCTGCAGCTGGGACCGGTGCCGGAGGTGGAGGAGATCCAGGATATTGTGGAGCGGGTACTGCTGGATTCCCCATTTTACAAAACAGCCAAAGCCTACATCATCTACCGGGAACAGCACAACCAGATCCGGAAAATCGCCATCCGGGAAAATGTGGACCTCATGGAGTCCTATATCTCCCAGATGGACTGGAAGGTCAAGGAAAACAGCAATATGAGCTATTCTCTCCAGGGCCTGAACAACTACATATCCTCGGACATCACCGCAGAATACTGGCTCAACAAAATCTATCCCCCGGCGGTCAGGGAAGCCCATTACGCAGGGGACATCCATATCCATGACCTGAGTCTGCTGTCTGTCTACTGCGTGGGATGGGACCTGCAGGATCTGCTTCTGGAAGGATTCAAAGGCGTGGCCGGCAAGGTGGAATCCTCTCCGCCCAAACATTTCAGAAGCGCTTTGGGCCAGATTGTCAACTTTTTTTATACCCTCCAGGGGGAAGCAGCCGGGGCCCAGGCCATGTCCAATTTCGACACCCTGCTGGCCCCGTTTGTCAGAGAGGACCACCTCAGCTACAAAGAGGTCAAACAGGCCCTTCAGGAATTTGTCTTTAATATCAACATTCCCACAAGGGTGGGATTTCAGACCCCGTTCACCAATATCACCATGGACCTGAACGTACCTGCCACCCTCAAAAACTCCCCTGTCATCATCGGCGGAAAATACAGAGAAGACACCTATGCCGCCTTTCAGGAAGAGATGGACATGATCAACGCCGCCTTTGCCGCGGTCATGATGGAAGG
>JAABSB010000054.1 GCA_011390615.1 Desulfotignum sp.
GAATAGTTTTGCCACCGGGGATATGGTTAAAGCCGTGGTCCCTTCCGGCAAAAAGCAAGGTACATATTTTGGTAGAGTGGCTGTCCGGAAGTCCGGCAGCTTTAATATTCAAACTAATACGGAAACCGTCCAGGGAATATCCTGGAAGTATTGCAAAATCATATCCCGTCAGAACGGGTATAATTTTGCAAGCCAAGTTTCCTCCCCGACATGAATGACGGGGTTTCCACTTGGAGAACTGGATGAAAGGAGCCGTCATGACACCTGTTCTGGAAATTATGTCCGCCCACCGGTCCATCCGGAAATTCACTGACAGAGCCGTGGATGCAGACCTGCTCACATCATTGATAACTGCTGCCCAGTGCACCAGCACCTCCCATCATGTACAGGCGTACACCATTATTCAGGTGACCGACCCGAACAACCGGCAGAAAATCGCGGACATGGCCGGTCCCCAACCCTGGGTGGCAGAGGCCCCGGTGTTTCTGGTATTCTGTGCCGATTTGACACGGCTGGTGTATGCCTGCCGTCAAAATACTGTTGAACCTGAAACCGGGTGGGCTGAACAGCTGCTGGTGGCCACTGTGGACACGGCCCTGCTGGCCCAGAGCCTGATGCTGGGGGCGGAGTCTGCCGGACTTGGCGGGGTGTTTATTGGCGGCATCCGCAATGACCCTAACCTGGTTTGCGATCTGCTGCATATTCCCGAACACGCCTTTCCGGTATTCGGCATGTGCCTGGGATATCCAAATGAGGATCCCGCACCCAAACCCCGGCTGCCCCTGAACCTGATGTTCCATCAGAACCGGTTTCCTGAAACAGTAAATTACAGGGAACTGGCAGCCTATGACGATATTATCCAGGCCTATTATGAAAAACGCGCGCCAAAACTCAGAGATCGGACATGGACACGCCAGATAGCGGAGTTCACCGGTCAGGTTATCCGGCCTCACATGAAATCCTTTCTGGCGCAAAAAAGGTTTTTCAAACATTAGGCCGCTGCCTGTCGTTATATAATGCACACCACCTTTGAACGAAAAAAAAATCATTGATACTGACCTGGTCCCGGGCCAGGGCCAGGTACTCAAGGTGCTGGCCTTTGCCGGCACCGGCAAGACCACCACCTTGGTGGCCTACGCACGGAAACGGCCCAGGATGCGCTTTCTTTACCTGGCATTCAACAAAAGCGTACAGCTGGAGGCGGCAGTTGACCCAGACCAGGCCGGCATCCTGCTGACCACAGCCCATAAAGCAAAAGGGCTGGAGTTGGACAACGTCTTGATCATGGATGATTTCATTGACTTAATTGAGTGGGGCCAACCCATTGACCCCGCCGGGGTGGACCCGGATGAATTCAACCTCATCTATGTGGCCGTGACCCGGGCACGGGTGCACCTGCGGTTTCACAAAGACAGCAGCATTCCACTGTTTATTAATTGGTTCAATCAAAAAAACCGCTGTTGACTTTTCACAAACATGTAATTACAATACATACAAAATTCAACTATCAATCATATCAAGGACAGTTCTCATGGAAAAACAGGCACGCATAAGGGACATTAAGCTGATTTCCATCGGCAATTCAAGGGGCGTTCGAATCCCCAGCGAACTGCTTAAAAAATATGGGTTCAGTCAATCATTACTGCTTGAAGAGACGGAACAGGGATTACTTCTCAAAAAAAAGGATAACGATAAACTGTCCTGGGAAGACACGTATAAAGCCATGGCCGAAGAGAAAGAAGACTGGACCGAATTTGATGAAACCCTGTTAGATGGACTCACTGATGAAGAATTTGACAATCCGCCGTTATGATATTTGTTTTGCCGATCTGAATCCCACCATCGGCAGTGAGATAAAAAAAACCCGCCCGGTTGTCGTTATCAGCCAAGATGAAATGAATCAATATCTGGATACTATTGTCATTTGTCCATTGACTTCCAAACTGCACCCCCAATGGAGAAGCCGGCTTCAAATCACCATGACCGGGCATCAGGCAGAAATTGCGGTGGATCAAATTCGCACCATCAGTAAACTCAGATTGAAACAGAATATAGGTCGTTTATCAAAACGGTACGCAGCCCAGTTGCGAAAGTTGATAACCGATATGTACGGTGAATAATATCCAGAATTTATGTTCAAAAATCACCGACCCACCTCCTCCTTAAGCAGTTGGGACAGGGCGGTCTGGCGTTTGGAGATGTCTGCATTTTTCACTGCCATGGCCAGGGCCCTGCGGGTGCCCACAAACACCGCCAGTTTCTTTGCCCGGGTGATGCCGGTATAGATCAGGTTACGGAACAGCATCTTGAAATGCTGGGTCATCACCGGGATGATCACCGTCTCAAATTCCGATCCCTGGGATTTGTGGATGGTCACGGCATAGGCCAGGTCCAGCTCCATGATATCGCTCTGGCGGTACAGCACCGGCGGGGCATCGGCAGAAAATGCCACCGCCAGGGTCAGATCGGCGGTGTTGATGGCGGTGATAGTGCCGATGTCACCGTTGAATACGTTCAGATCATAGTTGTTTTTCCGATGAATCACCCGGTCCCCTTTCCGGAACACCCGCTGGCCCACGGTGAGCTGGGCTTTGCCCGGGCCCTGCGGGTTGGCGGCTTCCTGGATGACCTGATTCAGGTTCACCGTGCCCAAAGATCCCCTGGTCATGGGGGACAGCACCTGAATCTCAGGTTTGGGGCCATGGTATCGGGGGATCCATTCCATGTACAATTTTTTGATGACATCCACGGCTGTCAGGCCGTAATGCAGGGATGACCAGGGATGGACCTTCTGGAGGACAGACAGCAGTTCTTCCACCGGGGTACCGGCCTTTGCCACCTGTTCCAGGTTTACATGGGCAAATTTTTTGGGTATCTGGATCTCGGTTTCATAGGGGTGCACCGATTCTGTGACCCTGAATTCAAACAGGTCCGGATCTTCCAGGTCCAGGGAGACCTGTTTTTTTTCCCGGTCCATCAGGGCCTTGATGCGCTGGATAAACTGCAGCTGTTCCTTTGTGGCTTCATCTGAATCCATAAACAGACAATCAATCTGTTTGACCCACAGGGATGGGTCCTTGAACGGCGATTCAATCCAGGGCATTTTTCCGGCATTGATCTGGTGAGCATATTGGATGACCAAAGACTGGGCTGCCTGGCGGAAAATCTGTGTCAGCCGGAAAAAGGCGATTCTGCCCGAGGCGATCAGGTCCTTGAGCACATTGCCCGCCCCCACCGACGGCAGCTGGTCATAGTCTCCGATGAACACAACCTGGCTGTTTCGGGGCACCGCCTTGAGCAATGATGCAGTCAATGTGATATCCAGCATGGAACATTCATCCACCACCAGAAAATCGGTTTCCAGGGGGGTATCTTCATTTTTCTTGAACCGGCCGTTCTGCCACCCCAAAAGCCGGTGAATGGTTTTGGCTTCTCGGCCGATCACTTCTCCCATGCGCTGGGCTGCCCGGCCGGTGGGAGCTGCCAGCAGAACCCGGCGGTTCATGGCCTCCAGCAGTGCCACCAGTACCCGGGTGGTGGTGGTTTTGCCGCAGCCGGGCCCGCCGGTGAGAATGGACATCCCTCTGGCTGCAATGCCCTGGACCGCTTGCGCCTGTTCAGGGCTCAACTGCAGGTTTCTGGCTTTGGCAAACAGCTGTATCCACCGGCTGATGCGGGGCATGTCCACCTCAGGGGGATCGGTCATCTTTGCCATGCGCTGTGCCACATACAGCTCATCAAAATACAGTGATCTGGCGTAATAGCAATCCTGGGGGGAATCTCCGTCTTCCAGAACCAAGCGCCTCCGCATAAGCAGCCGGTCGGTTTCCATGGCTTCCAGAATTTGCGGCAGAACGCCTGAAAGATCCAGTTCCAGCAACTCCCTGACCTGGTCCAAAATCTGGGAAAAGGTCAAAAAGCAATGGCCGAAATTCCTGGCCGCAGACAGCACATGGCGGATACCGGCGGTAATCCGCCGGGGACTGTCTGCGGCCAGCCCCATACTCAGGGCCACCTTGTCTGCGGAAAAAAAACCGATGCCGTAAAAATCATCTGCCAGGCGGTAGGGGTCTGCCATGACATTGGTGATGGCCTCATCACCATATGCCTTGTAAATACGCACCGAAAACAAAGTGGAAATACCGTGGGACTGCAAAAACATCATCACGTCCCGGATTGCCCGGTGCTCGGTCCAGGCATGGGAAATCATCTCCAGTTTTTTTTCGGCAATACCCGGCACCTCCATGAGGCGGTGGATCTGGTTTTCAAACACCTCAAGGGTCTGGTCTTTGAAATGCCGAACAATTTTTTTAGCGGTTTTGGGACCCACCCCTTTTATCAGGCCGGACCCGATATATTTTTCTAAGGCATTGGCTGAAGCAGGTTTCCGTTCTTCGGCATGGGTGGCTGAAAACTGGCGCCCATATTTGGGATGGAACTGCCAAGCCCCTTCAAAGGCCATGGTAGCACCGGCAAACACCTGGGTCTGGTGCACCAGCACGGTTTCCCGCTTTGCCGGCGCGTCAAAGGGCAGCACCTGGAGCACGGACCAGCCTGTGTCCTGGTTGTGATAGGTCACCCGGTCCACCACCCCGCTCAGGTGCTCTTTGATAACACCCCGGTCCGCGGGAATATCGGGTTGTCTGTCCGGTGGGGTCTGAACCGCCGGATATGCATAGTTCCGGTCTTCCATGCATGTCACCATATCCCAAACCGGGATGGAGGACAAGTCCTGGAAGACACACTTTTTTCCCTGTCGCTTAATCCTTGACAGATTTTCCAGGTAAATGGTACCTGTTTGGGTGATATAGCAATTGTCACACCAATTTCATACAAGGGGGCAGGCCATGGATATCACCCGGATGAAACAAAAGAACCTCATTTCCCAGTGGGCCTTTGACACCCGGCCTATTCTGGGCAGGCTCCACCTGTGGCTGGAAGATGTGCGCATTGAATGGATGCGGGGAGATCCTGAAGACAAGATCCTGGATACCATCTCATTCACCGATGACCGCACCGAAAAAATGCTGGCCATGACACTGGCGGTCACCGCGCTGGGCACCCGGCTGTTCGGCCGTTTCGGCCAGGGCGCCGGGCTGGAGAAAAAACAGCTCAATATCATCAAAAAAGATGCTGATGCCATTTCTGCCTATGCCATGAGTGAAAGCCTGTGGTACCTGTCCCGCACCCTGCCGGAAAATCATGCCATCATGGTCTGCTTAGGGGAGGGTCTGATGCCCAAAGGCGGAGAAACCGCAGAAATGGGGGCTAACCCACTGCTGGGATTCGGGCGGATCTATGCCCGGCCCCAGGTGGCAAAATATCTGGAGACCTGTGTACTGAAACTGATCAATGATCCCGGCTATGTGTGGGATGATTTCAGACGGGCAATGGCCAGACAGGATATCACCGTATGGGGAGCTGCCATCGATACCCTGGAAAATACCTCCAGGTTTGCCAGGGGGGAAGAAACCGGACCCATGACCATACTCCATTTGTTTGATCAGCCCCTGGCCATCAGCGACCAGTATGAAGGGTACATCGCCAATCTGGTGGTGCCAAAAAAAATTGTGGACCGGGCAGCCGAAGATTCGGTTCTCATTGATTTTTTCACCCCCAGGCATCTGGTGGTCAAAGCCATCCAGAAAACATATCCCGGAATTAAGCCCCGCCATATCCATGTGTGGACACTGGGGGGCGGGAACCGGGCCCCCCGCATCGAACAGATCTGGGACCAGTGGAAAGATGCCGGGGCCCACCTGGTTGACGAGTCCTGGACACTGCCCTCCGGGTTTGCCCCGTTCACCGATTCGGGCACCTATGCCCCCACCATGGCTGTGGGGGACTGGAAAGATGAAAACCGGCAGACCCATTTGTTCATAGTGGATGGATATGCAGCTTCAGCCGAAGCGATCCAGGCTGCCAGTCTGGCACCTATCCTGGATCTGTCGGTATCTCTGGCAGTGCTGTCCTCCAAATTCCGTTTTGCCGCCCACACCGATGCCGCCACCATGAAACTGGATCCGGACAGCCCTGATTTTGCCGCCCGGCTTCAGGAGGTCATCACCCGGGATCTGGATACTGATACGATCCAGACCTATAAGGAGAGTATACAGCTGGCCAAAAAAGCGGGCATCCCTCTGGACAAACGCACCATCAGCTGTGATGACCTGATTGCAGAAAAAAAATGGCAAGCCCTGGCCGGTGCCGGATACATGCTGACGGATCCCTATACCGGGGCCCCGGGGGTCACCCAGATGGCTGAAGATACCTATGAGGTCACTGTGCGCCTGACTACTGCCATGGGAGACAAACGGGTCACCTTTGCTTTGCGCCTGCTGGAAAGCTATGAAGAGAGCAAGCTTGTGTTCAGTCCGCTTTTGAACCGATTTCTCAAAGGAGAGAATTTCATACACCGGGCTGTGAAAATATCTGACTCCGGGCGTATCCGCAATGAATTGCAGACCCTTTGTTCTGATGCCCTGACCTATTTCGGCAACACAGTGGAACTGGAATTTAACAAAATATCCAGGGCAACCATTTCCCCGGAAAACCAGGAAAAGCTGCGGCAGATATTAACCTGGTACAAAGAAAACTACCCCATCTGGTTTGAGTGGCTGGAACTCAGATAAGCTTGGGGCATCAGATGGGTTTGATGCGCTTTTCATTCAGGGCCCGCTGGATGCATTCCACAGCATGCTGCTTTACATTGGCGATATGCCGGGACAAAATTTCCCGCGCCTGGTGAAGCTCTTTTTTTTCAATGGATTCATACAACCGGATGTGCTCGCTGTCTACCCGGTCCATGGGAGTGACAAACAAAATATTGCCCCGGTATTTAAGATACAGCAGGTCAAACAGGTATTTCAGGGTATTAATCTGAATCCGGTTTCCAGACAACTGGGCCAGCTTGAGATGAAATTCCATGTCTTTGAGCAGCCGTTCCTTGAGATAGATATCCCGCACCGCTGCCAGATGGCTGTCCAGGGCTTTTTTCAACTGGTTCAACCCCCGCTTGCCAATGGTTTTAATGGTGGTCTCCAGCAGTGATACCTCGATCAGTTCCCTGAAGTCATAAATTTCTGTGATCTCTTCCAGGCTCACATTTTCTGTATAATACCCCCGGTTGGGTTCATGCCGGACCAGGCCCTGGAATTCCAGGTGTTTCAACGCCTGAATCACCGGCGTGGTGCTCATGTTCAGCCGTTTTGCCAGATCACCGTAAGAAATTTTCTGGCCCGGAATGATCTCGTTGTGGAAAAACATCCGGCGGATGCCCATATAGGCTTCTTTTGTAAAATCTTCCTTGGTTTTTCCGGCCCCTGCTTTTTTTGTATTTTCCATGACCGTCATCCTTATACCAAGACCAGGATAAAATCAATTAAAATTATGGGAATTATATCTTGACATATTCGGGTTCCCCCGGTAAAATCCGCCCATTATTTAATCAGATATTTGATCAGATCATATCAAATCTGAACCTGAATCAAACCAAAGGAGAACCATTATGGCATTTGTATTCATGGAAGGCAACGAAGCGGTTGCCAGGGGGGCCATGGCTGCCGGCTGCAATTTTTTTGCCGGTTATCCCATCACACCGGCCACCACCATATTCAATAACATGCTCCAGATGCTGCCCCCAAAAGGCGGCACCTGCATCCAGGGCGAAGATGAGATCGCCTCCATGGGATACTGCATCGGCGCATCCATGGCCGGAAAAAAAGTACTCACCGCCACCTCCGGCCCGGGCATCAGCCTCTACAGTGAACACATATCCTTTGCCATCGGCAGTGAGATACCCCTGGTGATCGCCAATGTCCAGCGCTTAGGGCCATCCACCGGATCGGCCACAAGAGGAGCGGATTCCGACATCCAGTTCATGCGGTGGGGGTCAACCTCAGGCGCGCCTGTGATAGTACTGGCCCCCAAAGATGCCAAAGACTGTCTGGAACTCACCGTGCATGCCTTCAACTTTGCAGAAGAGTTCCGGTGTCCGGTGTTCATCGCCTCCAACAAAGAGATCGGCATGACCAAGGAAAGCTTTGACATGGACGATCTCAACCTGCCGCCTCTGGTGGAACGGACCCCCTATACCGGCACCGGCCCGTATGTGCCCTTTGCAGCCGACCCGGACAAGGCCCCGCCGTTTCTGCCCATCGGGGGCAAAACCCTGGTGCGCCAGACATCCTCCACCCATGGACCCGACGGGTATATCACCATCGACCCCCGGGTCATTGCGGAGATGCAGGAGCGGCTGCACACCAAGCTGGATGCAGCCATGGACCGCATCTCCCTGTATGAGGAGAACATGGTGCCGGACACCGACACCCTGGTGATCTCCTACGGCATCACCTCCCGGGCGGTGGCAGATGCAGCTGCAGCCCTGACAGACAGGGGCCGGCCGGTCTCCACATTGTCGTTGAAAACCCTGTGGCCGGTGCCTGAATCCCTGCTGCTGGAAAAAGCAAAACCGTTCAGACGGATTGTGGTGATCGAGATGAACCTGGGCCAGTATGTAAATGAAATCAAGCGGGTGCTGTGCGGCAAACAGGTGGATTTTTACGGCCAGATGAACGGTATTCTAATTCCCCCCGCCAAAATTATGGAGGCCATTGAAAATGAATAGCTTTTTAAATACCAGCCGACCCCCTGTATTCTGCCCGGGATGCACCCATGACCGCATCACCAAATCCCTGGATGCAGCCCTGGTGACACTGGGAATCCCGGACCACAAAACTGTTATTGTTACCGATATCGGGTGTTCGGGTCTGTTTGACACCTTTTTCAATGTCCATGCCCTGCACGGGGTCCACGGCCGGGCACTGACCTATGCCGCCGGCCTGAAGCTGGCAGACCCGTCTTTAAATGTCATCGTGACCATGGGAGACGGCGGCATGGGCATCGGCGGAGCCCATGTACTGGCCGCATGCCGCAAGAACCTGGACATGACCCTGATCATCTTGAACAACTTCAACTTCGGCATGACCGGGGGCCAGTATTCCGCCACCACACCCAGTGACGCCCAGGTGGGATCCGCATTTCTCAACCAGGCGGAGATCCCCATGGACATCTGCGGCGTGGTGGAAAGTGCCGGTGCCACCTATGTATCCAGAATTTCCGGGCACGATGACGGACTGTCCGATGAACTGGTCTCAGCCATGCAGCACAAAGGGTTTGCCGTGGTGGAAACCCTGGGGTTGTGCACAGGAAGGTACACCAAGCGCAACCAGCTCACCCCTAAAGTTATCGACCAGATGATTGCACAAAGACCGTCCCCGGGCGGGGTAATTGCCAAAAACCTGCGGTCTGAATACGGGGACCGGTACCGGCAGCTGGCACAGGAAAAGGGGAAATTTCCCGACCCCTTTGTGGTCAAAAAGCAGTTTGACATGCCCGATGCCCGGCGGCACGAGGTGGTGATCTTGGGCTCTGCCGGCATGCGCATTGTCACCGCCGGGGATATGGTCTGTTTTGCAGGTATCTCCGGCGGGCTGAACGTATCCATTAAAAACGACTACAACATAACCGTGCTCCGGGGCCAGTCGGTCTCGGAAATTTTGCTGTCACCAGACAAAATCGGGTACACCGGCATCGAATCTCCCACCGTGGTGCTGGCCTTGAGTGATGAAGGGGTGGCAAGGCGGCAGAAGATCTTTGCCGGCCTTTCGCCTGACACCTATGTGCTCAAGGAAGCCAGTGTGGCCATTCCTGACACACCGGCACAGGTGGAGGAGATCGATTTCAAGGCCATCAAAATAAAGAAAACCGACTGGGCACTGGCATCTCTGGCCGTGCTGGCAAAACATGAAATCGTGCTCAACAAAGATATGCTTGTATTTGCCCTGAAATCACGGTTTAATGAAAAGGTGTTCAACCTGTCCATGGAGACAGTAGAAAAAATTTTGTAATCTCTGACAAAACACCCGGATGCGGGTACAGGATCCCAGGGGTGCCATGACAAAACCCGACGGTATGCGCAAAACAGCGGTTGAACCATCGGGGGGGATCCTGCCCCCTGCCCTCCTGGTCCGGGTGTTTCTGCCCTTTGCCGGCGGGTATTTTCTCTCCTACCTGTTCCGGGTGGTCAATGCCGTGATCGCTCCGGACCTGGCTGCTGATGTTGGGGTGGACCCTTCCCAGCTGGGCCTGCTTACCGCCACCTACCTCATCGCCTTTGCCGCATTCCAACTGCCCCTGGGCCTTCTGCTGGACCGGTTCGGCCCCAGGGTGGTGGAAGCGGTGCTGCTGATATTCGCAGCTGCCGGAGCCGCCGTTTTTGCCCTGTCCACCAGCCTCACCGGCCTGATCATGGGCCGGGCCCTCATCGGGTTCGGGGTGTCTGCCTGTTTGATGGCGGCATTCAAATCCTATGTGATCTGGTTTCCCGGCCCTGTACTGTCCCGGATCAACGGGTTCCAGATGGCGGCCGGGGGCCTGGGGGTCCTGGCCGCCTTCACCCCGGTGGAATTTGCCTTAAGATTCACCGACTGGCGGGGGGTGTTCCTGGGCCTGGGGGTTTTGTGTGTCCTGATGGCGGGAACCGTATTCACGGTGGTACCGGAATCGGACAAAAAACCGGTGCCCGAGCCTTTTTCCCGGCAGATCCAGGGGGTGGGTCAGGTATTTAAAAGTCTTTTTTTCTGGCGGATCGCACCGTTGACCATGCTGTCCCAGGCCGGATTTATGGCTGTCCAGGGCTTGTGGGCCGGCCCCTGGCTGCGGGATGTGGCATCCCTGGACCGGGCCGGGGCTGCCCGGTGCCTGTCCATATCTGCCCTGGCCATGATTGCAGGTTTCATCATTCTGGGATTTGTCACGGAAAAGCTGGCCCAAAAAGGCATCCCGGTCCTGTACTCCGCTGTATCCGGGATGACGTTCTTCATCGCCGTACTGGTACTGATGACCTTTGGCGCGCCTTTGTCCCCCCAGGTACTGATGGGGTTGTTCGGATTTTTCGGCACTGCCGGTATCCTGTCCTACACCGCCCTGACCCTGGGGTTTCCCGCCCGCCTGTCCGGCCGGGTCACCACTGGTATCAACCTGCTGGTCTTTCTGGGTGGATTCGGCCTCCAATGGGCCATGGGCGCGGTGATAAACCAGTGGGAACCGCCCTTGCCCGGCCAGTATGACCCGGCCGGATACCAGGCAGCCTTTCTCATGGTCCTGGGTCTCCAGGTGCTGGGCCTGGCCTGGTTTTTCATATCTCGGCTGCTGAAAACCGGATCGTCGGATCATACAGATAGCTGCCCGTGATATCCGGTCCGATACCTGCATTCATTTTGCCAACCCATTCGTTACCACCCTGGCCGGCCCCTGCTTTGGGGAAACCATGGATGTTCACAATATTCCAGCCAATTTTTGTGAAAATTTCTTATGCGGCTTTTGATCCGCGTACAGGTGCAGGGGCACCATGTAAAAGGCCGGTGGTATTGAGATCTTCGTCTATTTCCGGCCAGTGAATGCCAAACCCTGCACCTGCAATTTTCCAGTTTTTGCGCTGTTCCGGTGTTGCGTGCAGCAGGCGGGGATACCAGGTCAGTGGAACCGTTATGGTCCTTCCGTCAAAAAGATCTACGCTGAAAGCATCATCAGTAAAAGTAACATCCCGGACCCGTTCCCCAGCCTTAGGTTCCAAAGTATTCATGCCACGCCTCCAATAATGTGTTTTTGTTTTCCGAAGTAAGCGCCGCTAATTTTCTCAGCTCCCTGGCCGGAAATCCAAGATTATATGCCAATGCCACCGGCTTGAGCCAGAATTTGGCTGAATATGAATTCCGGTCGATATGGACATGTGGTGGTTCGTGCAGATCATGGCTTACAAAACAAAATCGTTATGGCCTGATCTTAAAACCGCAGGAGACATTTTTTTCCTTGCTTTTCTTTACAATTAAGCGCCTGTTCAAGTATTTGAAGCTACCACAAATATTGGTCTAAAACAAGTGTGAAGGTCTTAAGTGAATATTTGTCATAGCAGCGTCCACTTCTGGGGGGAGCCCTTGGCAGTGCTTGGGACAGAGTGCTGCACAGAGCGATCGAAAAACTGGCATGCTTATAGCAAATATCCAGGCCTTAAGATAAAATGGATCAGGACAGAAAGGCAGGCAAATTCAGATACGCAGCGGGATGCCGTCCAGCCAGGACAGGCTTTTGGCCCACCGGCCCAGGGAGGTATCGTTGGCAGATGCCATCAACAGCCGCTCCATTCCAAACCCCATACCCACCCACGTATCAGTGATGTTCCAGGCTGTATCCAGGACATGGGGTCCCATGGCACCGGATCCCAGTTCCAGGCCGGAAGGATGGGCCACCAGATCCAGGGTGGTGCCGTACACGGCCGAAGATTCTTGCTCAAACCGGATATCCGTTACCCGGGCGGTGCCGGCCACCATACCTGCCAGCTCTTTGAGCCGCGCAAGGCGCTCAGTTTCAGCCGTACCCATCTCCACCAGGTTGAGCATGGTAAATTCATTGCTGTGGTAGGCCCCCTCCGATTCTTTCCGAAAACAGGATCCCATTTCATAAAACCGCACCGGCCGGAAATCCAGGCGGGAAAAATCCTGCATCAAGCTGTACAGCCCCGGTGCCAGCATGGGCCTCAGACACTGGGTATCAGTGATCCAGAAAATCTGCTCATTCAGGGGATGGGTGTCATCGATTCCCATTTTTGCCAGGGCTGTTCTGGTGGTGATGGTGGGGGTGGACACCTTTGCAAAGCCGTGGGCCTGCAGCAGACCGTCAAGGTCCTGGGCCAGCTGAAAGGCCCGGGTTGGCCGGCGGCAGGTCAGCCTATCTGCCAGTTTGGTACGCAGGGCATTTACCTGCTTTTTTTCAATGGCCTGGAAAGCCTTGTTTCTCTGGGCAGGGGTGTGAAACCCTTGCGCCAGAGCACCGGCATCAAGGCCCAAGGCTTTCAACCGCGCGGCCTGGGTGTCTGTCCAGTATATCTTAGTCATCTTTTTTTCCGGATCGGTTCACAAAAAAGGGATGCAGCCATGACTGCCACCCCGATCTCCAGGGTATCGTGAACCAAATGCGGTCCCAGCATTGCTGCGGCTTCAGCAGATACCCCCAGGGGAACCCCTGGGGCTGCCACCCGCATTTCCGGCAACACCAGAGCACCGGTGATAGTGTCTGGAACGGGGGTGGCTTCCAGTATAAAGCGGTTATGGGACAAGGCTGTCTCCAGATCATCTTCAATGGTGATGTCAGCAGTCCGGTACCTATCTGACACGATTTTTCTCACCTGCACCGCTGCCTGCCGGTCTGTGTCCAGCAGGGCCGTACGGGCGCCTTTAGAGGCGAGCAGGCCTGCCCCGGCTGCCCCTACCGGGCCGCATCCCAGTACCAGGACATCCCGGCCCCTGATACCGCCGGCCATCAGATCCAGGGCCGCGGCAAACCCCCTGCCCGTGGCATCGGCGTTGTCCGTCACCTGCCGGGCATGCAGGTCAATGGCCACAAACCTGTGGTCATCCGCCATCATGAGGGCATCATATCCGGCTGCAAAGGCGTGCGCCACACCGGACACATCGGTCTGGTCCGCCACAGTGGCGCGGCATCCCAGAAATGTCAGAATGGCGGCCACAGTATCGCTGAACCGGCTGATAATCCCCAGGCCGGCAGTCACCGGCACAACACAGATCTGTTTGTCCTGCAGCCGGTCCTTGAGCTGCCTCTCGTCCATGTTGCAGGCATGACACGCGATACCCAAAAGCGGCCGGCCGGTTTTTTTTTCCAGTTCCCGGCTGTAGTCTGCCAGGTTTGGGATGATGTGACAGATATCATCTGGCTGCAGCCGGGTCATGATTGTGGTTCCCTTGTCCAAAATTTTTTGTTGCTGGCAGATCCTGGTCCTGCATGGCCTTTGGTTGATTCCCGGCATTTTTTTCGGATCGGCGCAGATTTTTTCGAATCTGTTTGTAACAGGTGTTGCGTGCTGCAGCCAGATCTTTCTGGTTATCTGCACAAAAGATCAGGGTGGCCACCCAGCAGGACCGGCCAGGCCCATAATTGGTCAGGGCCTCGTGGCAGCCGAAAAATCCGGATTCCAGCCCCAGGGGACCGACTAGGCCCATGATGTGTTCGCCCAGAAACCGGATACGGTCCGGGCCGGCCTGGATATGCTCCACAACCACCCATCGGAAAGGAGGCTGCCCAGAGGAAAGTTTTCGATCCGGAAGCTGTCCGGAGACCATTTCCGGATCTTGCCCGTGTGCCAATTTATCTTTAGCAGCTACATGGTCCAGGGCCTGTCCGGGGTAAGGCATTAGGCCTGCAGGGTTCTTCACTCTTTTCTTAAAGGCGGCATGGCCCGGGACAAACTGTTCTGCCAGCAGCTGCACCATGTTGATCCCGGCAGCCCAATACACTGCCATGGGGGTCTGGCTGGGAAACCTTGCATCGATCTCCAGCAGTTTGAGATCGCCTTCATGGAGGATCACCTCCACATCCATGATCCCTTTCAGATCAATTGCTTCAGCCAGGGCCAGGGCCATTTCTTCCAGATGTGCGGCCTGTTCAGGGGACAGGCAGGCAGGGGCGGACACCTGTTTGCAGTCATGGTCTCTGTCCATGTGCAGATCAGTGACACACAGGGGCACATGCTGTCCCGGCAGGCCCACCACCTCGATGGAAAACTGGGGCCCTGCCAGATACTGCTGTGCCACCATGATATCTGGTATCCGGCCCCCGGGGAAGTCTGTATGAAAAACTGCTGCATCGCGGTACAGGCGGACCCCCTGGCTGCCGCTGGCCTGATCCGGTTTCACCACCACGGGAAAGCCGCATCCGGGCCAGGCTTTGGGGACCGGCAGATGCAGTTTGTCAAACAGGACGTTTGACCGAAGTTTGGAACAGGTCAGGGCATAGGCACTGCTGTCAAAGGCAAAAGGAATCTGCTTAAATTGTGCCCATTTTTTTACCAGGGACAGCACCTCACCATCCTCAACGGCTGGAATAATCAGGTCCACGTTGGAACACCCATCCGGCACGACACACGTGGGGGTGAATGCAAACCGGACAAACCGGTCACATATGCCTGCGGCCGGCACATCCCAGGTCTTGTCGATGACCAGGGTGTGGTATCCGGCTTTTTTTGCCAGGTATACCACTTCCAGTCCCTGAAGCAGGCCCCCGACAACGGCTATGCGCATGGCGCAGGCTCCCTGGAAAAAAAGCTGCGGCAAAGATCTGACGACCGGTGCATGGCCTGCCGGCGGGTCACCCAGGCCTGATAGTCTTCTGCCGCAGCCGGCACCAGGTTGCACCTGTGAAGCACCGGTATCACCTTTGCCAGGGTCCGGCCGGCTTCGGCAATATCCAGAACCGGATTGGCCACCCCGGCCAGACCGGCCAGAGGAGGCACAATGGAGGTCACCACATTGGCGCCGGCATCAAGGCGCTCTGCCAGCCCGGCCAGGCCGTCCACATCCAGGGAGGCCGGAATCAGCACATCCGGCATCACCAGGCGCATCACGGCAATGGTCACCCGTTCGTCTCCCCGGCCAGGCGATACAGTCCGGGCCATGGGAATACCACTCTGGGGCACAAAGCGCATCACCCGGGCCTGATCCACGGCAAACCGTTTCATAAAATCAATGGAATCAGCCAGGTCTGCGGCGGTTTCTCCCACCCCGGTCAGGATGCCTTCTTCCACCAGCAGACCCAGGTCCCGGGCCCGGTATTTTCCAGACATGCGGCGGTGGAAATTCTGCCCGGGCCGCAGGGTGTCATACAATTGTTCATTGTGGGTTTCCTGGTAGCAGGCATACCAGGTGACACCGGCCCGGGCCAGATCTGCAAGCACGTCACTGGAAACGCTGCCGGGAGAGATCATCACCGGCAGGTGAGTTTGCTGCCCCACCGACCGGATCATCTCCAGCCATGCCTGAATTTGAGATTGTGTCCCGCCGACAATATCCGGGTCCTCTCCCATGGTCAGGTCAATCAGGTGGACCCCGGCCGTTGCCATCTCCATGGCCGCAGACAGGATCTGTTCTTTGGTTTTGCGGTACCGTTTCAAAGAGGTGTTGGCCCGCCGGTACCGGCAGAACCTGCAGTTGTTGCGGCAATGGGTGGAAAAATACAAAAACCCGTAGAAAAACACCTGGTTGCCAAAATGCCGCTGCCGCACCGACCGGGCCGCGGCAAACAACCGGGCTGTGTTTAGGGGATCCCGCTGTTCCAGCAGCCAGGCGATATCCGGTTTTTCGGGGGTTATGCCCTGTTCTATAGCCGCCAGAAGGGCGGTGAGTCTATGGGTGTGCGCAGACATCAGGCACACGGTTTCCGGGTCGGGTCTTCCAGCATGGAGCCGTGATGCCGTTTGAACCGGGTGGCGGCATATTTTTCCAGTTTCCATGCCGGAACGTTGCATACCGGGCAGACCGTGACCGCCCATTTGTTTCTGAGCCACCTGCCGGCCCGGCTGTTCAATGAGTTGCGGATCACGAACACCTTGCTGCAGTGGGTGGTGAGGGTTGCCGTATCACCGGTCACTTCGATGGTGCGGATGCCGTGGAGCTGTCCTGTGCGGGACGGCCACAGCTTGATCTTGGCGATCAGGTTGAACAGCCGGACCCGCTTCCGGTAAAACCGTTTTTTAGCGGAACCTGCCTGTTTGTTTTCCGTTGTTTGTGCCATATCATGTGATAAAACTGGCGGAGAGTCCGGGAGTCGCACCCGGCTGCATGGATTTAGAGTCCATGTGATCCCGTCCGATCCACCCTCCGCTTCAGCTCACATCATCCTTTTACTCTTTTCATTTCAGGATCATATAACGGTGTCAGAGAAACAGCTGCCGGACTGGTTTTTCCGGCAATATCGATCTCCCATCTGCCATTTTTTACATATGCCTCATCCACGGGCTCATCCGCCTCGATCATGAACAGCCCTACGGCTCCGCCCAGTGTATACCCGTAGGAACCGGAACGTACATACCCGGCCGGTTTTTTGTTCCGGAAAATGACTTCACCATGGAACAGCAGGGGCTCCGGATCCTTGACCAGAATCTGGGCCAGACGCCGCTGCAAGGGGCCGGCCGCTTTTTTGGCAATACACGCCTCTTTTCCGATAAAATCGCCCGGTTTGTCCAGCCGGACCGTGAAGCCAAGGCCTGCTTCGTATGGATCATCGGTGTTGTCCATATCATGGCCGTAATCCCGGTATCCTTTTTCCAGGCGCAGGCTGCCCAGGGCCTTCAACCCGGCATGGGACAAGTTAAATGCCTTTCCTGCTTCCACCAGGGTGTCATACACATGCACAGCCTGTTCCGTGGGGATATACAGCTCATATCCCAGTTCCCCCACATAGGTGATGCGCACGCACAGGACCCGGCCGTACCCGATGGCGATCTTTTGTGCATGCCGGAAGGGAAAGGCTGTATTGGACAGGTCGGTATCGGTCACCGACTGCAGCAGTTCCCGTGACTTTGGTCCTTGAATATTCACCTGGGCATAGGCCGAAGTCATGTCCGTCACAAATGCATGGGCCGTGTCCGGGATATGTCTCTGGATCCAGGCCAGTGCATGACGGTGGATGGTATCGGTCACCACCACGAAAAACCGGTCTGACGAAAGCTTGGTGACGGTCAGATCCGCCACCAGCTGCCCGTCTTTGTTCAAACAGGTGGTGTATGTGATCCGGCCCGCCGGGCCGTCCACTGCATTGGCGCAGATATAATCAAGCACCTTGCCGCTGTCTTTTCCCTGGACCAGGAATTTGGGCATGAAAGACATGTCCATGAGCACCACGTTTTCCCGGGCAGCCCTGTGCTCCGCCTCCCAGAACCCGAACCAGGGTTCCCGGCCCCAGGCATGTTTTTCTATGATCGCCTGCTCCGGTGTCGGGGCAAACCAGTCCGCCCCTTCCCAGCCGCTGACATCCCTGAAATACGCGCCGTTTTCTTTCAACCGGTCATAAACAGCCGATGTCTTGGCCCCCCGGGCGGTTTTCATGGACTGATAGGGATAATGACACTGGTATACCATGCCAAGGGATTCCACGGTACGGTGCCGCCGGTATTCCGGGTTATTCTGAAAGGTGTGCAGCCGGGACATGTTGAACCCGGTGATGTCCGCCTGGGGATTTCCGGTCATGATCCACCGGGCCATCATCTGCCCCAGACCCGGCCCCATGATGATCCCCACTGAATTGAGTCCTGCGGTCACAAAATAGTTTTTCAGTTCCGGGGCTTCGCCGATGATGGCCTGGAGATCCGGGGTAAAGCTTTCCGGTCCGCAGAAAAATTTTTTCACGCCCAGCTCCATAGTCACCGGCACCCGGGACATGGCCTTTTCCAGAAACGGTCCCATGCGGTCCCAGTCCGGTGCAATTTCCCCGAAGGTGAAGTTTTCCGGCACCCGGCCGATCTTCCAGGGGGCGCACACCGGTTCAAACAGCCCGATCATCAGTCCCCCGACTTCTTCTCTGTAATACCCGTAATGGGAGGGGTCTTCCAGTACCGGCATGTTTTTGGGGATATTGTCCAGTTCTTCTGTGATCAGGTAATAATGCTCGGCCGCCTGGTTGGGGATGTTGATACCGTCCACCGCCCCCAGCTGCCGTGCCCACATACCGGCACAGTTGACCACCGCATCTGCCTGAATGTTGCCAAAAGCCGTCTTCACGCCGGCCACGGCCCCGTTTTTTTTAATCAGGCCGGTCACTGCCGTTTTTTCAAGTATTTTTACACCGAAATTCCTGGCGCCCCTGGCCAGGGCCATGGTGGCATCCACCGGGTTGACCCGGCCGTCTTCTTTGACATAAAATCCAGCTAAAAGATCATCCACCCGCGCCAGGGGAAACAGATCTTTGATCTCTTTGGGAGATATTTCATGCACATCCACCCCGCAGTAGCGGTTGAAAGCCGCCACCCGGCGGTATTCCTCCAGCCGGTCCCGGTTGGCGGCCGCCTCGATGAACCCCACCGGCATGAACCCGGTGGACAATCCGGTTTCTTCCTCCAGCCGGGCATACAGGTTTCGGCCGTAAATCCGCATCTGTGTGGCGGTTTCAGACAAAGACCCGAAGGTCACCATCAATCCGGCCGCATGCCACGTGGTGCCGCTGGTGAGTTCATCTTTCTCCAGGAGCACCACCTCTTTGCATCCCATCTGTCCCAGGTGATAGGCAATGCTGCACCCTATAATCCCCCCGCCGATAATGACCACCCGGGCATGTTCAGGCAGATGTATCTGTCGTTCTTTCATATGTACCTGTTTCCTTTTTTCAGCGCTGTGTCTGATGCTTTTGCGGGGAAATCCCCATCTGTTTTTCCGTCTTTGTCACAATGGACCTGATCTTTTCCAGCACTTCTTCGGGCAGTGGTTCCGGTTCATGGTTCTCCAGGATATACCGCACCTTTTTCAAAGCCCGTTCATAGGCGGTGGTGGCCCCTGCCTTTTCCCAGGTGCCCCGCACCCTGCGGTCGATCAAATCCGGTGTGGACTGTTGTCTCATATACTTGAATGTGTGTGGGTGCATGAGAAAGTCACCGCCCGATCCAATCTCCTTGATGGGATCGATGGCCAGTGTGT
>JAABSB010000055.1 GCA_011390615.1 Desulfotignum sp.
AGATGTTGTAAAGGAAACCATCGGCAAGATTGGTGAAAATATCCAGATCAAGAGATTTGCACGCTTCCAGATAGGAGAATAATATCTTGGACAACCTGCCTGAGTTTAAACGGATTCTGATCAAACTGAGCGGGGAAGCCCTGATGGGAAATCAGGGCTTTGGCATCACACCGGAGATGATTCACTATGTGGCGGAAGAGGTTGCCAAGGTGGCCCGCCTGAATGTTGAGATCAGCATTGTGGTGGGGGGCGGAAACATCTTCAGGGGTGTTGCCGGCAGTTCCGCAGGCATGGACAGAAGCTCTGCCGACAACATGGGCATGCTTGCCACGGTGATCAACTCCCTTGCTTTGTGTGATGCCCTTGAAAAACGCGATGTTCCCACACGTGTGCAGTCAGCCATACGCATGGACCAGATTGCCGAACCCTTTATCCGGAGAAAAGCCATCCGCCATCTTGAAAAGGGCCGGGTGGTGATTTTCGCGGCAGGTACGGGAAATCCGTATTTTACAACTGATACGGCAGCCGTCCTCAGGGCCCATGAAATTCGTGCCCAGATCCTGTTCAAGGCTACCCAGGTTGATGGGGTCTACGACAAAGACCCGGTGGTCCATGAAGATGCGGTGATGTTTGATGCGTTGTCCTATATGCGGGTGATTGAAAAACAGCTCCATGTCATGGACATGACCGCCATCTCCCTTGCCATGGAGCATGATCTGCCCCTTCAGGTGTTTGATCTACACAAGGCGGATAACATCCGCAGGGCGGTTATGGGAGAAGATGTCGGTACCCGGATATACAACAAATAGCCAGAGACCAGGACAATAAGGCCGGGTGCAGCAGGCACCAAACTTTCGGCATTCCGGCCTGATACGGTTGTGGCGCTTTAATTTCTATTTCTAAGGATGGGTCGTGATGATTGATGAAGTGATAGAAGAAACCAGAGACAGGATGGGAAAAACCGAAAAGGTTTTTGTCAAGGAAATGGCAAAAGTCCGTACCGGAAGGGCATCCCAGACAATGCTGGACAATGTGAAGGTTGATTACTACGGCACCCAGACCCCGCTGCCCCAGATGTCCACCATATCCATACCTGAAAGCCGGTTGATTACGGTGAAACCCTGGGATATCAGTGTGATAAATGCGGTTGAAAAAGCTATTCACAAGGCCAATCTCGGGTTGACACCCTCCAATGACGGCAAATTGATCCGGATTTCCATCCCGCCGTTGACAGAGGAACGCAGAAAAGAGATTGCCAAAAATGTGTCCAAGATATGCGAAGAGCATAAAGTGGCCATACGCAATATACGCCGCGACTCCAATGAAATGCTCAAGGATCTCCAGAAGGATGGGGATATATCTGAAGATGACAGCTTCAAGGGGCAGAAAATCGTCCAGGAACTGACCGACGAATACATCCAGCAGCTGGATGATATTTTTGCCCAAAAAGAAAAAGAGATCCTTGAAGTCTGATGCATTAACCACATTTGGCCTTGATCCGGACAGGCTGCCTGTCCATGTGGCCATTATCATGGATGGCAACGGCAGATGGGCAAAAAAACGGTTCATGAACCGGATCAACGGCCATGAAAAGGGGTCTAAAACTGTCAGAACCGTTGTGTCTGCCGCAAGGGAGCTGGGAATTGCATACCTGACCCTGTATGCGTTTTCCACTGAAAACTGGGCCAGGCCCAAAGCTGAAGTGCTCGCACTCATGCAGCTGCTGAAAAAGTTTCTGGTGTCGGAACGGCAGGATTTGCAGGAAAAAGGCATCTGTCTGCAGGTGCTGGGCCAGATGGAAAAACTGCCTGAAGAGGTGCGAAACCAGGCCCTGGAAACCATACACGCAACCAGAAACAACCATGAGATGACACTGAACCTGGCCTTGAGTTACGGCAGCCGTCAGGAAATAACCGATGCTGTCCGGGCAATGACCAAAAAAATTACTGCAGGAGAACTTACAGCAGAAGATATCTGTGAAAAAACTGTGGCAGCGCATCTGTACACCGGCAATATGCCGGACCCGGATTTGATCATCAGGACTTCAGGGGAGTTCCGGCTCTCCAATTTTCTGCTCTGGCAGTCTGCGTATGCTGAAATATTTGTCACCCATACCCTGTGGCCGGATTTTACCAGGGATGAATTTATCGAGATTTTAACCAGTTTTCAGAAAAGGGACCGACGGTTCGGTAGAGTGGAATGCAGCATGCCCAGCGATGGATAACCACAATAATTCTGGCGCCGTTGATCTTATGGATTCTTATCAAAGGCACTCCCATACTTCTGGCAGCCCTGATTTTCACAGTGGCCGTCTGTGCCATCAGGGAATACCTGCGCATCATTTTCAGCCAGGATGACGGTCCTGTCTCTCAGGCAATAAAGGCTATTTCCTATATTACCTGTCTTTTTCTGGTGGCAGGGGCAGGTGCCGGTTCATGGCCCTTCATGTTTCTTGCCTTTGCCCTGAACTTTATTCTTTTGTCCGTGTTTGTTCTGTTCCGGTTTGCGTCCCAGGCCCATGTGTTCGATATCATCGCCAAACAGGTTCTGGGCATTGTCTACATTCCTTTTTCTCTGTCTCTTCTTTTGTTTGTGAGAAATATGCAGGACGGGGTATTCTGGATTTTCTGGCTGCTGATTGTTTGCTTTATCAATGATACCGGTGCATTCTACACAGGCACATTTTTGGGGAAGCACAAATTGTCCCCCCATATCAGCCCCAATAAAACCATTGAAGGCTCCCTGGGAGGTGTTGCAGCAGCCATGACCGCAGGTGCGGTGTGCATCCTGATATTTTTTGGCTGGACAAACCTGGTGCTGGTGATGCTGCCTTGTTCCTTTTTCATTGCCGTTGCAGGACAGATCGGGGACCTCTTTGAATCAGCCATGAAGCGGAGTTCCAGCATCAAGGATTCCGGCCGTATCCTGCCGGGACACGGGGGTATGCTGGACCGGATTGACGGGCTTTTGCTGGCCATTCCCGTACTGTTCGGATATCTTATGGTGGCAATATGAAGCAACTTTCCATTCTGGGGGCCACAGGGTCCATCGGCACCTCTGCACTTGATATCGTCAGAATGCATCCAGACCGGTTTCAGGTCAAAGCCCTGACAGCTGCCAACAACATGCCGCTGCTCTGCCGCCAGATTGCGGAATTTACACCGGATATGGTAGCGGTACTGGATGCGGGCAAGGCCAGGGAACTGGCGGGCATGCTCACAGGACCCTGCCGGCCGGATATTGTTTTCGGCGATTCAGGATATGTCCAGGCGGCTGCCTGGGATGCCACGGATATTGTCCTGCTTGCCATGGTGGGATCTGCCGGCCTGGGGCCTGCCCTGGCCGCCATTGATGCAGAAAAGGACATTGCCCTTGCCAACAAGGAAACCCTGGTGATGGCCGGAGATATTGTCATGGCCAGGGCCAGGGAGAAAAAGGTATCCATTTTTCCGGTGGACAGCGAACATTCAGCCATTTTCCAAAGCATCATGGGCAACCAGATGCGGGATGTGAAACAGATTTTTCTCACCGCTTCAGGCGGTCCCTTCAGAAATACCCCGAAAGAAGCCTTTGCACATATCACCAGAGAAGATGCACTGAACCATCCCAACTGGTCCATGGGGGATAAGATATCCATTGATTCCGCCACCCTCATGAACAAGGGCCTGGAACTCATCGAGGCGGTCCATCTGTTTGACATCTGCCATGAAAACGTCCAGGTACTGATCCATCCCCAGAGCATTGTGCATTCCATGGTGGGATACCGGGACGGGGCTGTCATGGCCCAGATGGGGGTGCCGGACATGAAACAGGCTATCGCTTTTGCCCTCTCCCTTCCGGACCGCCTGGATCTGGACATGGAATTTCCCGATTTTGCACAAATTCAGTCTTTGACCTTCCATGCGCCGGATACCGGGCGGTTTCCCTCCCTGGAGCTGGCCCGGGAAGCCTGCCGGCAGAAAGGCAGCCTGCCCGCGGTTATGAACGCGGCCAATGAGGTGGCTGTCCAGGCATTTTTAGACAGGCGCATGGGATTTGTGGATATTTTCCGCATTATTTCCGCCACCATGGCCTGCCATACCTGCATTGACAATCCAGATCTTTCAGGTATTATTGAAGCCGATCAATGGGCCCGGGCAAAAGCCGAATCCCTTATATAAAACAAGAGAGGTAAGAGTGGGTCATTCTGCTGTTGCATTTGTTATTGTTATTGGTGTGCTGGTGTTCATCCATGAACTGGGCCATTTTCTGGTTGCCAGGTTTTTCAAGGTGGGCGTGGATGTGTTTTCCCTGGGCTTTGGTCCAAAAATATTTACGAAAAAACACGGCCGTACCGAATACTGTATTTCTGCCATTCCCCTGGGGGGATATGTGAAAATGGTGGGAGAAGAACCTGGAAAGCCCCTGGATCCACAGGATGTGCCTGTTTCATTTTCCCACAAACCGTTGTCCCAGAAAAGTCTGATTGTGGCTGCCGGACCCATATTTAATTTTTTGCTGGCCATTTTTATTTTTTATGTGCTGTACCAGTTTTCAGGCATTTATCTGGCAAAACCTGTCATCGGCGAGGTGCTGGATAACACCCCCGCACAGCAGGCAGGACTTGTGCCTGGTGATGTCATCCAAACCATTGACGGAAAACAGATCCGGTCATTTGAAGACATTACCCGGATAGTCACCACCTCCCGGGGTCAGACCATGCAGATCCAGGTGAACCGGGAGGGCCGGCCTGTACGCCTGTCTGTTACCCCCAAAAAAAGCGAGGCGAAAAATGTGTTCCAGGAAACCGTGGACCGGTATGTCATCGGCATCAAAAGCACCGGAGATGTGTTCCACAAATCCCTGAATCCGTTTCAGGCCATGGGCCGGTCAATTTCCGATACAGCCGGACTGGTGAAATTGACCATTGTTTCTGTGGGTAAAATGATCTCCGGCAGCCTGTCTGCGGACAATTTAGGAGGTCCCATCATGATCGCACAGATGGCAGGGGAGCAGGCCAAAGCCGGGGCAGTGAATTTTGTCTGGTTCATTGCCCTGTTGTCCGTCAACCTCGGGATCATCAATCTTTTTCCCATACCGGTTCTGGACGGGGGACATCTTGTGTTTTTCGGCATTGAAGCGGTTACCAAAAAAAAGGTGAGCGAAAAACTGCGGGAAAAAATGATCCAGTTCGGGGCAGCTATTCTGGTGGCACTGATGGTCTTTGTTTTTTACAATGACATTTTACGGATTTTCAGTGGTGAATAAGATGATGTATACTATTGAAACAGCTTTAAAACAGGAACTGCGGGATGCAGAAGCGTCTGCCCTCGTCAAAAAAGCTATCACCTATTTTTGTATCCCTGTTCAGTCGGCGCGCAGTATCCATTTGGTGACCATTGAGGCAGACCTTACCAAAGAAGACCTTGTGCGGGTGCAAAATGAAATTTTCACCAATCCGGTGACACAGATATCTTCTCTGGCGCCTCTGGATATCTCTTTTGACTGGTGCATCTGGATCGGGTTCAGGCCCGGGGTAAAAGACAATCCCGGCGACACTGCCATGGAGGCTGTTGCCGATCTGCTGGGCAGGCCGTTCAGGCCGGATGAAGGGATTTATACCTCCCGGCGCTATTGCCTGAAAGGGACGGATCTGTCCGGTCAGGATGTGGAAAAAATAGCACAGGAGCTGCTGTCCAACCCCATTATCCAGCGCTATAAAATTTTTTCGCAGGATCAGTGGGATCCTGAAAAAGGGGCTGATGTCAAACCGGCCCGGGTGATTTTGGACCACACCCCCTGTTTTGATTTTATTGGCATTGATTCAGACCAGACCCTGTCACAGATCAGTGACCAGCGGAATCTTGCCCTGAATGCCAGGGATATTCCCATTATCAGAAACTATTTTCTGGATCCAGATGTTTTAGCACAGCGCCAGAAAATGGGGTTGTCCAAACCCACGGATGTGGAACTGGAATATATCTCCCAGGCAAGAAGCGATCATTGCAACCACAACACCTTTAGAGGGATTTTCCGTTACACGGATGTGCTGTCCGGGGAGGTTACCATTGAAAATTCTTTGTTCAAAACCTATATCCAGCAGCCCACCCTGGCCTTGAAGGAAAAAAAGGACTGGGTGGTGTCTGTGCTCTGGGACAATGCCGGTGTAGGGGAGTTTGATGAACAACACAATTATGTGGTCACCGGTGAAACCCATAACTCCCCATCCAACATGGAAGCCTATGGCGGGGCCATCACCGGCATTGTCGGCGTATACAGAGACCCCATGGGAACAGGTCTGGGATCCAGACTGTTCATGGGCAGTTTCGGGTTTTGTGTGGGAGACATCACCTATGACGGTCCCTTGAAACCGCCCCTGCACCCCAGACGTCTGCTGGACGGGGTGGTCGAAGGGGTCAAGGACGGTGGCAACAAAAGCGGGGTTCCCACCACCTTCGGTCAGACCCTGTTTGATCCGGGTTACATGGGCAAAAGCCTGGTGTTTGTAACAGCCCTGGGCATCATGCCCAAGCTGGTTGCGGGCAGACCCAGCCATGAAAAGAAAACCTCTCCCGGGGATCTGATCATCATGAGCGGGGGCCGGGTGGGCAAAGACGGTATCCACGGGGTGACCGCTTCCTCGGAAAGTTATTCAGAAAACACCCCGGCCGGCCATGTACAGATCGGAGACCCCTATACCCAGAAAAAAATGCATGATTTTCTCCTTGTGTGCCGGGATGAAGGCCTTATCCAGTTTATTACCGATAACGGGGGGGGCGGGCTGTCTTCCTCCATCGGGGAATCTGCCATGATATCCAACGGGTGTCTGGTGCATCTGGACAAGGTGCCCTTGAAATATGAGGGCCTGGATATGTGGGAAATCTGGGTGTCTGAATCCCAGGAGCGCATGACCATTGCTGTTAGACCGGCAGACCTGGACCGTTTCATGGCACTCTCGGAGGAACACGGGGTGGAAAGCACGGTGATCGGTGAATATACCGACTCCGGCAAACTGCACATTACATACAAAGAAAAAAACTGTGCCTATGTGGACATGGATCTTCTAGACAAGGGATTTCCCGCCTGGGAATTTGATGCTGTCTGGCTGCCGCCTGAAACCCGGGGGCTTTTTGAACCGGTGATCCGTGCCCCCAAAGATTTTAATGCCCTGATGACCGCCATGCTGGCGCGGCCCAATATCTGTTCCAAGGAATGGATCATCCGCCAGTATGACCATGAAGTCCAGGGTGGTTCGGTCATCAAACCCCTGGTGGGGGTGAACCGCAATATCCCTTCTGATGCGTCTGTTACACGGCCGGTGCTCACCAGCGAAAAAGGCCTGGCTTTTTCCCAGACCCTGCTGCCCTGGTATGCGAAAATTGATGCCTACCATATGATGACCTGCACCATTGATGAAGCAGTCCGCCGGCTCATTGCCGTGGGCGGCAGTTTTGCCCATATCGGGGGGGTGGATAATTTCTGCTGGCCCAACATTGCGTATGACGTACAGACCAATCCTGACGGCACCTTTAAGGCGGCCCAGCTGGTAAGGGCCTGCCGGGCCCTGAAAGATGCCTGTGTGGCCTATGAGATTCCGTTATTGTCCGGCAAGGACTCCATGTATGTGGATGGCCACCTGGAAGGGGCATTCGGAGAGCGTGTCAAAGTGTCGGCCCTGGAAACGGTGCAGTTTTCCGCCACATCCGTGATTGGAGATGTGATGCGCTGCCAGACACTGGATCCCAAGGCAGCCGGGGATTATATCTATGTGGCCGGCATCACGGGAAATGAACTGGGGGCTTCGGAATACTATGACATGTTCGGCAAGACAGGACGAAATGTTCCCCAGGTGAATTTTGCCGCCGGCAAAATTTTGTACAAAGTAGTGGAAAAAGCCATCCACCTGGAAATTCCGGCATCCTGCCACAGCATTTCCCGGGGGGGGATGGGGGTCCACCTGGCACTTATGGCCATGGCTGGAGGGCTCGGCATGGAGATAGATCTGTCATGTGTGCCCTCTGATACACAGGACCTGCCGGACGAGGTATTGCTCTTTTCTGAATCTGCCGGCAGGTTTTTATTGACCATGGCGCCGGACCAGGCACCGGTGTTTGAAAAGCTGTGCAGGGGCCTGGCCGTTCGCCGGGTGGGCACGGTGACAACAGAAAATGACAGCCTGAAAATAAAAGGCATCCAGGGAGATATCATTGTGGACCTGTCCGGCCAAACCCTTGCCGATGCCTTTAACAAACCCTTTGGAGACATGTTATGAGACAGGCGAAGGCATTGATTCTAACCGGTTTCGGACTGAACTGTGACAATGAAACCGCCCTGGCCTTTGAACTGGCAGGGGCCCAATCCCACAGGGTGCATATCAATGCAGTGATTGCCGGAAAAGTCAGGCTCACAGATTTTCATATCCTGGCGTTCGGCGGCGGTTTTTCCTGGGGGGATGACCACGGGGCCGGGGTGATCCAGGCAGTGAAGCTCAAAAACCACATCGGAGAGGATCTGCTGTCTTTTGTGGCAGCGGGCAAACTGGTCATCGGTATCTGCAATGGATTCCAGGCCCTGGTGAACTTGGGGCTTCTGCCCGGACTGGACAAAGACTATACCAGGCGGTCGGTGGCCATCACCTATAATGACTGCGGCAGCTTCAGGGACCAGTGGGTGCATCTGACAGCTGAGCCCAAAAGTCCGTGTGTGTTCACAAAGGGTTTGCAGGCGGCAGATTTTCCAGTACGCCATGGGGAGGGAAAATTCATTGCAGATCCGGATGTGGTATCCGCCCTGTTCGCCAACCGTCAGGTGGTGTTCCAGTATGCAGATGAAAATGCACACCCGGCCGAAGGGGTGTTTCCTTTGAATCCCAACGGATCAGTGCAGGACATAGCAGGTATCTGTGATCCCACAGGAAAAGTATTCGGGCTCATGCCCCATCCTGAAGCCTATACCCATATGACCAACCATCCGGACTGGACCAGGCACAAACTAATGCAAAAGCGCCTGGGAAAACCTTTTGATACCCGGGATACACCCGGCATCCAATTGTTTTGCAATGGGGTTGACTACATCCGGGAAAGGTTTTTATAAATTACCATGCTGGGAACCATAGTCAACTGCCTGGCCATTATCGCCGGGAGCCTGGTGGGCCTTTTGTTTAAAAACGGCATTCCAGAGCACTACAACAAAACCGTGATGCAGGGCATCGGTCTGGCCGTGCTCCTGGTGGGCATTAAAACCGCCATGGTTACAGATGATCTGCTGGTGGTCATCATCTCTCTGGCAATAGGTGCCCTTGTAGGGGAATGGATCGGCATTGAGGACTGGCTGGACCGGCTGGGAAAATTTCTGGGACAAAAATTTTCCAAAGGGTCAGGCGGCTTTGCTCAGGGATTTGTCACCGCATCCCTGATGTATTGTGTGGGGTCCATGGCCATTGTAGGGGCTCTTGAGAGCGGGTTGTCCGGCAATCACGCCACCTTGTTTGCCAAATCATGCTTGGATGGCATTGTGAGTATTATTTTAAGCTCCTCTCTGGGAATCGGGGTTGTTTTCTCTGCTGTTCCGGTGCTTGTTTATCAGGGTTCCATCACTTTGCTGGCATCGGTGCTTAAACCTTTGCTGGTGCCGGCGGTTGTTGCCCAGATGTCCGGGGTGGGCGGTCTGTTGATACTGGGTATCGGCATGAACATGCTCCGGGAAAAAAAGATCAAGGTGGGCAATCTGCTGCCGGCAATTTTTATCCCTCTTGTGTGGTTTGTTATGCAGGGATTGTTCACACGCTTTTTTTAAAACATCCTGCCCGGGCCGGAGCCCATGGCCTTTTATTCTGCTAGGGATATACCTGGAAAATAACGCAGGAATATGTCAGGAAAAGAACAATGTCCATGAAAAACAGCCTGCTCTATGGGGTGACCATCATCATCTGGGGATCTACCTGGATCGGTATCAAATTTCAGCTGGGAGTGGTGGATCCCATGGTATCGGTTGTGTACCGGTTTGCCCTGTCTGCAGTGCTCCTGATGCTGTTCTGCAGAATACGCGGACTTTCCCTGAAATTTTCCGCAAAAGAGCATACTTTCATGGCTTTACTGGGATTGCTCTTGTTTTCGGTAAATTACTGGTTGGTGTATGTTGCTGAGGTGTATCTGACCTCCGGCCTTGTGGCGGTATTATTTTCATCCATTGTGTTTATGAATATTGCCAATGGTGCCTTTTTTCTGAACACACCGGTGGAGAAGAAAATGGTATTCGGCGCGGTTTTCGGCATCCTAGGGATCGGCTTGATCTTCATGCATGAAATTGAATCCTTTGATTTCACTGACAAAAGCCTTATGGGCATAGCCTTTGGCTTTGCCAGTGTGCTGCTGGCATCTTTCGGTAATATCACCTCTGCCAGAAATTCCAAAAATAAAATTCCGGTACTCCAGGCCAATGCATTCGGCATGGGATACGGGGCCCTGGCCCTGGCAGTTCTTGCTCTGGGACTTGGTAAGGATTTTGCCTTTTCTTTTACCCTGCCGTATGTCACCTCCCTGGTATATCTGGCGGTTTTCGGTTCCATCATCGCATTCACAAGCTATCTGACCCTCATCAGTTCCATAGGTGCTGACAAAGCCTCTTACAGCATCATGGTGGTACCGGTGGTGGCTTTGATCATCTCTTCTGTTTTTGAAGGATATGTCTGGAGCCTTTCCGCCATTGTCGGGCTTTTCCTGGTGATGGCGGGCAATTTTCTGGCTTTGCACAGGCGGTCGGTTCCTTCCTGATCATACCCTGTGCTGCATGGCTTTTTCCATGGGGTGGTGCTGCGCCATCTGACAAACCCGTTGCAACGGCCAGGGGATCTGTGGTATCTATCTTGTGTTATGAAACAATATGTCATAGACGGGCTGCGGCCGGAAGACTATCTGCAGCTCAAAGATTACCTGGACCGGCACACCGAAGCTGCCGGCATTGTCGGTATCTACTGGCTGGTCCTGGAAACGGCACTGCTGACACCTTTGCAGGCAGATCACCGGGACTGTGCGCCCCACGTGTTTGCCCTGAAACTGGAACAAACCTCTCTGGCCTGTGAACTGCTGGTCAGAACAAAAAAAAATATACGGTGCGATTGTATGGCCTATGCCACAAAAAAGCAGCGCAGCTGGTTGATGGACCAGGCCGATGCTATCCTGGAAATGCTGGCCATCCGCATATGAGTGTAGTTTTGGAAAAATCATGCTGAAAGTAATACCGCTGGGGGGCCTGGGAGAAATCGGCCTGAACATGATGGTGGTGGAATATGAAGATGTCATGTTCATCATAGATGCCGGCCTCATGTTCCCGGAAGACTATATGCTGGGCGTGGATATCGTTATCCCGGCAATGAACTATATCCGGGAAAACCGGCAAAAGATTCACGGCATCATCCTCACCCATGCCCATGAAGACCATATCGGGGCACTGCCCTATCTTTTGCGGGAAATCCGGATACCGGTGTACGGCACCGCCTTTACCTTAGGGATCGTCAGGAACAAACTGGTGGAATTTGAACTCAATGCCCATGTGGATCTCAACCTTGTCAGTCCCGGAGAGACCCTGTCCATGGATCCCTTTGTCATTGAATTTATCCGGGTGAGCCATTCCACCATCGACGGTGTGGGTCTTGCCATCCAGACCCCGGAGGGGGTGGTGATCCATACCGGGGATTTCCGCATCAGCCACAATACCGATCCCATGAAAAATACAGACCTGTCCTCTTTTGCCAGGTATGGAGAAAAGGGTGTTCTCGCCCTCTTGTCCGACTCCACCAATGTGGAGGTGGAAGGCTATACCATGTCTGAACAGGAGGTGGCAAAAAATCTGGGAAAGGTGATTTTTGCCGCCCAGGGACGGGTGATCGTGACCCTGTTTGCCTCCAATGTATTCCGGATCCAGCAGGTCATCGATATTGCTGTCAAAAACGGGCGAAAGGTTGTGTTCAACGGCAGATCCATGGAGCAGAACATTGCTGTGGCAGATAAACTCGGCCACATCTCCTGTCCGCCGGACACCATTGTTGATATCAAACAGATCCACAACCTGCCCGATTCCAGTGTGCTGATCATTACCACCGGCAGCCAGGGAGAGCCCATGTCCGCCCTGGTCCGCATGGCGTCCGGACTGCACAAGCACATCAAAATCAAAAAGGGCGACAGTGTTATCCTGTCTTCCAAGCATATTCCGGGCAATGAAAAAGCCATTGCCAATATCATCAACAAACTCTACCGCAGGGGTGCGGATGTGATCTATTCCAAGGCAGCGGAAGTTCACGCCTCAGGACACGCGCACCAGGAAGAGCTCAAGCTTATGCTCACCCTGACCAAACCCAAGTATTTTATACCGATTCACGGGGAATACAGGCATCTGGTGGTCCATGCAAGGCTGGCGGAAAAAATGGGGCTGCCCCGGGAAAATGTGCTTGTTGCCGAGGACGGCAGGGTGATTGCCTTTGATGACACCGGGGGCCGAATCGATGGCCAGGTGCAGACAGGCCGTGTGCTGGTGGACGGCAAAGGCATCGGAGATGTTGGCAGAAGCGTACTCAAGGAGCGCCGGGAGCTTTCAGAAGGCGGGCTTGTGGTGGTGACCATGATTATTGACGAGGAAACCGGTGTGGTCCTGTACGGCCCGGAACTGATTTCCAAGGGATTTGTATTTGATTCAGCCACCGGTCACCTGGTGGATGATGCCCAGTGTGTCATTCTTGAAATTGTGGAAGAGATTGAGGCGGGATGCGATTCCCGGGTGGAATTGATCAGAACCCGCCTCAAAAAAGCCTTGAAACAGTACTTTGCCTATACCATCAACCGCAGACCCCTTATTGTGCCCATAATTATTGAAGTATGAGAAAAGAACTGACCTCCCTGCTGCTGGTTTTTCTAATTATTCTGACGGGTGTCAGCCTTTTTTCCTTTCATGCCCAGGATCCGGCACTGGGGCATGATGTTTTTGCAGTTCCCGATACCATCCACAACCAGTTTGGTCTGCTGGGTGCCCATGTGGCGGGGTTTTTCATATTTCTGTTTGGTGTTGGTGCTTTCTGGGTACCCGTGATTCTTGCGCTTTTCACATTGTGGTATGTTAAGGAAAAATCTGCAAAAATCATCTGGCTGACCTTTGCAGGGGGGATGATTCTCATGGTGTGCACAGGGGCCGGATTTTTCCTGTTCAAGGATGCCTATGCATTTTCCAAGACCCTGGTGCCGGCAGGGGGATTTTTAGGCACGGCTGTTACCACTTTTCTGCTCACATATGCCAATATCGCCGGATGCATCATCATTCTTGTGTTTTTTTCCATCATCGGTTTTATTCTCACCACCGGTATTTCCATGGTGACCCTGGTGCTTTTTGTCAAAAAAAAGATACTGGATCTCAAGACAGCCATAACCACAGAATGTAAAGAGGGCATGGACTATCTGGTACAGCTGGCCCAACACTGGAAAACCAGGCGGCAGGCTGCCCGAAAAACGTCTGACATCATGGATATCTCATCTGAAATGGCGGACAACACCCTGCCTGCTGTGTGGCAGAATAACAGGCAGGATGCATCCAATGCCGATTTTTCCGGTCCTGGTTCATCTGATGCAGAGCAGGACCAAACCCCTTTTTTATATGAAATGTCTGCTCCCACCATTGTAGCCCCTGACCTTGATGATACAGAATATGCCACAGATAAGGTGCTGGAAGACATCAGGGAGACAGAAGTCTTCAAACTGCCGCCTTTGCGTTTTCTGGACGAGAAAATTAAAGTCAGGCGGGAAATCGATACAGACAAGCTGCAGAAAAAAGCCCGGATACTGGAAACCAAACTCAATGATTTCAATGTCAAAGGAGAGGTGGTGGAAATTCTGCCCGGCCCGGTTATAACCACCTTTGAATACCGGCCGGCTCCGGGTATAAAACTGTCTAAAATCACTGGCCTTTCCGATGATCTGGCCCTGGCCCTGAGTGCTGTGAGCATACGTATTGTGGCTCCGATTCCCGGCCGGGATGTGGTTGGCATCGAGATTCCCAATGATGAACGGGAAATGGTGAACCTGCGGGAGATGATAGCTTCCAGAGAGTTTATCGCTTCTGAATCCGTGCTCACCCTGGGTCTGGGAAAAGATCTCATGGGCCGGCCGGTGGTCACCAGTATGGACCGGATGCCCCATCTGCTCATTGCCGGCGCCACCGGGACCGGCAAGAGTGTGGGACTCAATGCCATGATCATCAGCCTTTTATACAAGGCCACCCCGGAGGATGTTAAATTTGTGATGATCGACCCCAAACGCATTGAATTGTCGGTGTACAATGATATCCCCCACCTTATTTCCCCGGTGGTGACGGACATGAAAAAAGCCACCAATGCCCTTTTCTGGGCAGTGAAAGAGATGGAGCGGCGGTATGCGCTTTTAGAGGAAAACGGGCTGCGGAACCTGGCCCAGTACAATGAGATGGTCAAGGAAAAAAACAGCGGCGTGCAGGCCGCTTCGGCAGCCGGCAGTGACGGTGACAGAACTGCAGCCCCTTTTCTGCTGGAAACCCTGCCCTATATCGTGGTTATTGTGGATGAGCTTTCCGATTTGATGATGGTGGCATCCAAGGATGTGGAGTTTGCCTTGACCCGGCTGGCCCAGATGGCAAGGGCTGCCGGCATGCATATCATTATCGCCACCCAGCGGCCGTCTGCTGATGTGCTCACCGGTACCATCAAGGCAAATTTTCCAACCCGTATTTCATTTCAGGTGTCTTCCAAGATAGACGGCCGGATCATCATGGACCAGGGCGGGGCCCAGAGCCTTTTGGGCAATGGTGACATGCTTTTCTGCCCGCCGGGCACAGGCAAACTCATGCGTATTCAAGGGGCCTATATTTCGGAAAAGGAAATTGCAAAAATAACCGGGTTTCTTAAGGAACAGCGGCAGCCAGACTATGATGAAAATGTTACCAGAGGAGATGAAGACCAGGAAATCAAAGACTTTGATGATGCGGAATATGATGAAAAATATGATGAGGCAGTGGCAGTGGTGACCCAGTCCGGCCAGGCTTCCATCTCCTATGTGCAGCGCCGGCTGCGCATAGGCTATAACCGGGCAGCCCGGCTCATTGAAATCATGGAACATGAAGGCATTATCGGGCCCCAGATCGGCACCAAACCCAGAGAAATCCTGGTGAAAAATTATGGCGACGACGGGTTTTAAAAAGCTGGATTTTGACCTGCTGCATGCCATCAAGGGGTTTATGGCAGATGTAGAGGTGCTTCGGCTCTATGAACTTGCCCTGGATGCGGCAGCCATGGGTCCGGTTCTGGAGATCGGATCCTATTGCGGCCGGTCGGCCGCCGTCATGGGGTGGGCGTGTAAAAAAAGAGACGGGGTGCTGTTTTCCATCGACCACCATAAGGGATCTGAAGAGCAGCAGCCCGGAGAAGCCTATTTTGATGCAGATCTGTATGATGACCGCACAAAAAGTGTGAATACCCTGCCTTTTTTCAGGGACACCCTGGAAAAAGCCGGGGTGTCACACCATGTCATCCCCATGGTCTGCACATCCGCTGTTGCCGGAAAAATGTGGAAAACCCCCTTGTCCATGGTGTTCATTGACGGCGGGCACTCATTTGATGCAGCATACAGTGATTTTTCAACCTGGGCCCCCCATCTCATGGCGGACGGGTTTCTGGTGATGCATGATATTTTCTTTGACCCGGCCCAGGGAGGACAGGCCCCCAGGCAGGTGTATGAAAAGGCTGTACAAACAGGTGATTACAAAGAACTTCCCATGACCCATACCCTGGGGGTGCTGCAAAAAAAATCGCTCAGATAAGGAAACCACATGAAACAAGCTGCGCTGGAACAGATCAGATCCTATTATCTGGAGTTTCTGCCCTTTAACAAGGTGCTGGGCATTGCAATCGATTTGCTGGATTATGACACAGGGGGTGCTCAGGTAAGTTTTCCCATGAAACCGGATCTGATCGGAAACTCTGCTGCCGGTATCCTCCACGGCGGGGTGACGGCTGCGGTGATTGATTTAACCGGCGGGCTGAGCGCCCTTATCTCCTGTGTAAAATATCATGAAAAAGAGTCCCTGGAACAGCTGTACAAGTGGATGACCGCATCCGCCACCATTGACATGCGGGTGGATTACCTGCGGCCTGGCAAAGGGGATGCATTTGTGTGCAAAAGCCGGATTATCCGGGCCGGCTCCCGGATTGTTGTATCAAAAATGGCATTGTCCAACCTTCAGGATGTGTGCATTGCCACCGGTACCGGTACCTATCTTATCGGCTGATCAGTCTTCTGCAGATGTCATTTTTTGTAAGGATTTTTCAAATGCCTGGCAGGGATCTTCATAAGACACCCGCGGGGTCAACCAGATATAGTCTGCCGGAAAAAGCAATGCAAATCCTTCCAGGTCCAGCGGTGCAGTATAATCATCGATATCGGCCGGTTTTGGTCTGACTTCGGTTAAGGACAGGTTCATCTGGGACAGGGCAGGGTTCAAAAATTTTACCCGGTCAACAACCCCCAGTCCATATTCTGTATGACCATTGCCGATGATGACCACAACCGGCGCGGTTGTTTCTTCGGCCAGCATTGTGATGGACCGGGCCATGGTGTCATTTCTGGCTGTCCAGGTATCATAGAGCCTGTCCTGCATATCTTCATTTCCCATGCCGCAGTGCACTTTTGTGAAAACAGCCTTCATATGCTGCGCATAAACCGGGTTGTCATAGCCGGTGGAAAATATCTGTTTTTTCTCAAAAGTGGTAATGCCGGCCAAACCTTTGCGGGTGATTCGGCGTTTCTGGGGGCCGGACAGGTCCAGGCCGGCTGTCGTAAGGGCGTTTTCCCTGGCCAGTTTCAACAAATCAAAATAATATTGCCACATCTGGTCGGACTGCCGGTCCCAGTGCAGCTGACTGCGCAGATCGGTTTCTATCATGGCATTGATTTTTTTCGGGTGGTCATGGCTGCCTGAATCCACAAAACTTAACAGCAGCGGGGTGTCATGGACGGCAAAAAATTCAAATCCAAGGGCAGGGGTATGGCCTGTATCAACAAGGTGCTGGATTATTCTGTGCTGGATGGCATGGTGCATGGGGTTGTCGTGTTTTTCAGACAGGTATATTACATCATGGGCCATAATGTGTGCCATGAGGCGGGAAAAGGGCAGTTTCTCGCCGGTGCGGGCATTCAGAATTTTTCCGGCAAGTGGGTCGTCAGGCCGCACCGGTTTTTTTACGGCTGTGGCACAGGACTGGAGCAAAAAAAGCAGGCAGCATGCGGCCGGAATCCAAAAAAAACGTATCATGGGGGAGAAATCTGAAGTCATGCCACAAGATTACACTTTTTTAAAATACAATACCAGGCTTTTTCCGAGCACCGGGTTCAAAAGCCGGTCCATGAATGCGGTGATGCGCGGTTTTTCCATCACATCCCAGACCAGCAGTTTATGGTACAAATTCACCAGGAAAATATCTGTGCGGTCAGGACCTGTCAGGCATTTCAGCCACCAGTAGGGGGTATGGATGCTGTGGGCAAAATGGGATCCTGCAAACACCATGTTTTTGGCGCAAAATTTTGTAACCAGAGCGTTCTTACAATAGATTCGCACATGGCCCCCGGGGGTGCTGGCATAGGCCTCAGACAACAGCCAGCAGATTTTTTCCGGCAAAAATCTGGGAACGCTCACCGCAAGCATCCGGCCGGGTTTAAGGATGCGCACCAGTTCAGACACTGCCTGGTCATCATCAGGAATATGTTCCAGTACTTCGGAACAGATCACAGCATCAAAGCTGTTGTCCGTAAAAGGCAGGCAGGTGACATCCATGCAGGACAGGGAAAAATGGTTGCATGCCAGGTCATCTAAGGCCTGGTGAAAGGCAAGCTTGCTGCGTGTGGATACAAGGTTGTCATATCCAAAATCCGCAGCCACACAACAGGTGCCGGGTTGGCGGCAGGCCGCAACCATGTGCCTTCCTTCACCGCAGCCGATATCCAGAATCCGGTGGCCGGGCTGGGTATTTAGACGCTTGAAATCAACGGTAATCATGGATGATTTCCCGGTAGGCCTGAACGGTTTTGCGGGCTGTGGCTTCCCAGGTAAACTGTGACAATACGCGTTCATAGCCTTTTTGGGCCAGGGTTTCCCTCAGGGATGCATCATCCAGCAGTTCTTGAATGGCTTTTTCCAGGGCCAGGCTGTCACCCGGCGGTACCAGTTTTGCCGCATTGCCGGCCACTTCGGGCAATGCCCCGCCGGTGGTGCAGATCACAGGGATCCGGCAGGCCATGGCCTCTCCCACCGGCAGGCCGAACCCTTCATACAAAGAGGGTACCACAGCAATGCTGGCTTTGGCATATTCTCTGATAAACCGGTGCTGGTCAATGCGGCCGGTAAATTCCATATGGTTTCCCAGGTCCAGCTGCCGCACCAGCCGTTCAATGCCCCCTTTCTTTTTGGGGGTGCCGATGACCACCAGAAAAACTTTGCGTTTTTTCACCATGTTTTTTATGGCATGCAGCAGATGGTACAGCCCTTTGAGGGGCGTGTCAGCAGAATTGGTGACAATGATGCGGCCGGGGATTCTTTTTACCCCTTCCATGGGATGAAAACTGCTGGTATCAATGCCGTTGGCAATGGTGGTAAACCGTGTTTCCGGAATCTGGAATTCCGTTGAAATATCCTGTTTTGATATGTCTGACACCGTGAGGATCCGGGGAAGCTTTCTGGCCACCCTTTTTTGCATGTGTATAAAGGAATACCAGCGCAGGGCTTTGATCTTTTTGATAAAGGAACGCGTACTCCGGACCGCAAGCCTGCGGTCCACGGTCATGGGATGGTGGATGGTGGCGGTGACAGGTACTTTTTTCATCAAGGAAAGCAGGCCGTAGGACAGGCTCTGGTTGTCGTGGATGATATCAAATTGGTTTTCTTTGCCCTTGAGATGCCGGACCACCCGCATGCCGAAGGTCCATGGCTCAGGATATCCCATGGCAGACACATCCAGCCATTCCAGCAGATTTATCATGTCTGTGAGTTCCGCCAGCCTAGGGGTGCGGAACAGATCGTCCGGGTTGTACAGATCCAGGGTCTTGAGCATGGTCAGCCTGCCATGGCCGTTCAGCTGGGGATCAGGCGGGCCTGCAATGATTTCCACCTGGTGGCCAAGATCACACAGTGCCTGACTCAGGTGCCGGATATACACACCCTGGCCGCCACAATGGGGGTTGCTCCTGTAGGAGAGCAGTCCTATTTTAAGGGATGATTTCATGGGGAAAAAAGTTTGGTGCGCCCGGCTGGAATCGAACCAGCGATTTTCAGCTTCGGAGGCTGACGTCTTATCCACTGGACTACGGGCGCATAAAAACAATAGCTGTTATACCAGATTATGAGATAAAATCCATATCAAATTTTTCTTTTGCCTCTCCTGCCACATACAATGACCCTGCTATGCA
>JAABSB010000056.1 GCA_011390615.1 Desulfotignum sp.
TTTGGCCTTCGCCCAAGTCACTTCAGAAACATGCCAAAAACTGATTGCAAAAACGTTAGCAGAAGAAAACAGGTACTGGTTGGAAGACAGTGAAATTGATATAAACCAAGGGGTCGATGTGTCCTGAGGCAAAAAATGTATTATTTTTGTAAAAAAATGATATCAAATCATATGAAAAACGCTATAGCTGTTAGCTGTTAGCTCTTAGCTTTTAGCTGAGTACTGACGGTTGACGGCTTTCATATAAACCTGAATGCTTATAGCCTGAAGGTTTTTTTACACAAATCACAGGAACCGGTGGCTGGAATTTCTTTGCAGTGAATACATTTTTCCGACAGGTACCGGTCTTTGCCCTGTTTTTTCTTGCAGTTGGGGCATGTCCAGTCTTTTCTGGTGGGAAGCACCCTGGCACAATGGGGACATTTGATGGGAAATTTTCTGAACACCAGAAACATCAGACCGGAAAGGATGAAAAACGGGCCCATGAGCTTGAACTGCGCACTGCCGGCAAACTGGCTGAAGTCAGAGGAACTGGACAGGACCACAAACATGAGGAATGCTATACAGGAAATGGCCAGAAACTTGAACCGAAAATGAAAAAACACAGAGGGGGACGGTTTTTCTTCCATGGAATCACTCCTTGGTTAGGGATGAAACAATCTGGGCAAAAGCAGGTTTTCCAGATCCCGGCGCTGCTGCTCAAACCCTTCCGAAGTATCAACCGGTTCCAGCACAACCTCCGGACCAAAAGTAATACACACCCGGGAAAACGGTTTGGGCAGCATGAACCGGTCCCAGGAATTAAAGAACCAGGCCTTGTCTGCCGTCACAGTGAAAGGCACCACCCGGGCCCCGGTTGCATGGGCCATGCGGATGATACCGGGCTTGATTTTTCCCATGGGGCCACGGGGTCCGTCCAGGATATGGGCACCGAACCTGTATTCTTTCAAATGGGTGATCATGGCCTGCATGGCCTGCCTGCCCCCCCGGGAGGAAGACCCCCTGGGTGTATGCCACCCCACCCGGTTGGCCACCCCTGATATGAGGTCCCCGTCATGGCTCCGGGAAATCATGAGCCCGGGATTATACACAGCATATGTCCTGAAATGCCTGATGGCGGAAAAAAACTGCTGGTGCCACGTGCACAAAAGCACAGGAATCCCCTGATCCAGAAGTTTTTTCCAGCAGTCTTCATTTTCAACCCGCAGCCGCAAAGTTCTGCTGTACCATTGCACCAGGTAAAAAGCAAACCAGATAAACGGCCGGGTATAAATCACAAATTTCAATCGCTTGAGCATCAGGCCCTTCTCCTGCAGTATCCACAAAACCGCACTGTACCAGATACGCCGGACAATTCCAATCAATAATTGGCTGACCTGGATATTTGCTATAAGCATCCCGGGTTTTCGACCTTTTGCTGCAGCACTCTGTCTCCGGTCCCGCCCCTGGTGGTATCCCGGCGAGAGTATCCGGTCATAGTATCTTGTATAACGGGCCGCCTTTGCAGGCCATCTGCTCCACCCGCCGGGATACATCAGGGTCCGGAACCAGCGGTGCTGCATGAAAGGGTTTGGTTCTGGCATCAATGACCAGGGGCCCTGCACATCCCCAGTGCTTGCACACGGTTTTTTCCTTTACTCCGTATACATCATGGGATGGATTGGAGCGCAAAAATGTCACCCACAAAAAATTGGCAAAGGTATCTGCACAAAACCGTGCATCATCCACCACCACCACCATGGCCAGACCGGACAGGTCATCTGTTTTCAGCAGACAGGCTTTGATCTGGTTGATCTGCTGTCTGGCCCGGGGGTAGGAAACAAAGGCCGGTCCCTGAACCACGGCCATCCCCGGGGCTGCCATCAGGGCCCGGGAAAACCCTTCCGGCAGCGGCAATTGTCCGGGCAGCCGGGTGCACAGCCGCCTTTTCACAGATCCTGCCGCAGCCATTACCAGTTTGGAGCCCTGGTTGATCTGCCGGCCGGAATAATCCAGGGTATCCATGGTGGTCCGGGTATAAAAATGCAGGTCCCGGGAAAAATCCAGGCGCTCCAGCACATGGACAAAAAAGGTTTTTTCATCGTTGACATCCAGGTCCGGGCAGTCCTCGTGGGCGGCCAGCAGCAGATACTTGGCAAGGGACAGCTGGCCGGTCCCCAGGATCGCATTGGCATGGGTGAGCAGCTCCCTGGGCATGGGTTCTTCGTAAGGAAGATAGCCTTCTCTGGCTTTGGCCAGCAAAAGCGGATGCACCCCGGCTGCATCCACGGCATTGACAGCTGTGACCCCGGGGATGGTTTTGGCAACGGCATTCCGGGTGATCTCATGAATGAGCCGGCCGAAATTGCTGTCCTCCTGGGGGGGGCGGCCCACCACGGTAAACGGAAAGATGGCGCCGGGACGGTGCCACACAGAGGCCACCCGGATATAGGGAAATGCATGCATCTGGGAGTAATATCCCAGATGGTCCCCGAAGGGACCCTCTGGTCTGGTCTGATGGGGAACCACCCAGCCGGTAATACAGAAATCCGCATCTGATGACAGGACAAATCCCTTGTGCCTGGTATACCTGAAGTTCCGCCCCCCAAGTGCGCCTGCAAAGGCGATTTCCGGCACCCCCTCCGGCAGCGGCATGACCGCGGCCAGGGCATGTGCCGGGGGCCCGCCGATGAAAATGGCCACCTTGAGCGGCCTGTTTTCTGCCAGCGCTTTCTGGTGGTGGATGCTGATCCCCCGGTGCAGCTGATAATGCAGCCCCACCTCCTCATTGGGCCGGTACTGGTTACCGGAAAGCTGAATTCTGTACATACCCAGATTGGACCGCAATACAGAATCTGTGTTCGGGTCCTGGGAAAACACCTGGGGCAGCAGTACAAATGCCCCCCCATCCTCAGGCCAACAGGTGATCTGCGGCAGTTTGTCAATAGTGGTGGTATGGGCCAGTATCGGTGATTTTCTGCACGGCACAGGCAGTGAACGGGCTAGGGCCATGCCTGCCTGGATCAGCCGGCCCGGGGATCTTACGGTCTGCCGGGGGACAAATTTCATGTCCACAAGGGCTTTGACCTGCGCCAGTTCCGGTTCAAATATCTTCAAGGTCCTTGCCCAGGTGCCGTAGAGGTTGGACAATGCCGGGAAGGCGGTGTTTTTAACATTTTCAAACAAAATGGCCGGACCGCCGGCATCAAACACCCGCCGGGTGATTTCCGCCATTTCCAGGTGGGGGTCCACCTGTTGTTTTATGCGGACCAGTTCCCCCTGCTGTTCCAGAAACCGCACACACTGGTCAAGGCCGGTGAATTTCATAAATCAATAAGTTCCCGAAACCCGAACCCCCGGCGGTTGTCCATGTGATATACCAGGTCCGGCACAAATTTATACAGGCGGGCATGAAACGCTTTTTTAAAAAACCCCAGTATGTCGGATCCGGCAAAGGAGATGTTAAATTGCCGGGCATAGGCTCCTGCCACAGCCAATGCCTGTGTGCCGGTGCCCTGTTCCAGAACCAGTCCGCTCATCTGCAGGCCCTCAAGATGTTCAATTACGTCATGGGTGCGGAAAATGGATGCAGCACATTGCCTGTCTTTTCCATCACAGATATGCCGGGCATCCGGGCTGGAAAAAAAATAAAACGCACTGTCTCTGTAAAAATAATACACCGGCGCGGTCCAGGGATGGTTGTCTGCACTGGTTGCCAAAGTCATGACCCGGGCCTGTGAGATCAGTTCCAGGCAGCGGTCCGGCTCACGCTTACTGGGCATATCCCCATTCTTTCAACCGCTTGTATGCATACTGGGAATACTGGTTGGACTGGTAATTGATCATTTTCAGATAGGCGGCATAATCTGCTGCCGCAGCCTGCTGCCGGCCCAGCTTGTCCCGGGAATACCCCTTGTAAAAGGTCAGCTGGGGATTGCCCGGCAGCAGCCGGTCACAACTGACGAAATTGTCATACGCCCGTGAATACTTTTTGGCCCCCACATGGGCCAGCCCGGCCACATAATGGCCTTGTGGTTCGGTGGGGTACAGGTCAATGGCTGCATTTGCATAGGGAACCGCCTGTACAGGTTTTTTCTGGATGAGCTGGCATTTGGCCATGAGCACATGGGCGGTATAATCCTCTTTTGCCTGGTCCAGGGCAGCTGCAAATGCGGCCTGGGCATTGTCGTACTTTTCCTGGGCCAGGTATTTTTCCCCCTCCTGCATGGAAAAAATGGCGTCTTTATGGCGCCTGAGCCCGGCTGTACGGTCCATGTACCGTTCCCTGGACAACGGTGCATCTGCGGTATAGGCATAGGGTCCCTGGTCCCGCTGGACAGCGGCTGCCAGGCGCTCATCACTCATGGGATGGGTGGAAAACAGTATCTGGGCAGAGGTGGGTTTTTGTTTGTTCAGGGCATTGAGCATCTCCATGAGTCCCACAAACCCTTTAGAGCCATAACCGGTCTTGACCATGTATTCATGCCCCAGAAAATCCGCTTCCCGCTCATTGTCCCGGCTGTATTTGGCCAGGAACAGGCCCTGTCCCAGGGCCCCCAGCTGCTGGGTCAAATTACCCAGCCCGCTTGACTGGGTGTTTGCCAGAATCGATAACCCGCCCACCACCAGAGAAGACAACTGGCTTTTTGAAACCTGCTCAGCAGTATGCCGTGCATTGACATGGCCCAGTTCATGGCCCAGCAGGGCTGCCAGTTCCGCCTCATTGTCCAGAGACAGCAAAATCCCCCTGGTCACGGCAATGGTTCCGCCGGGAAAGGCATAGGCATTGATATAGGTGGCATTGACGCACTGGAAATTATAGGGCATGTCCGGCCTGTGGACATGGGGCACAAGATCTGTGCCCACCTGGTTGATATACCGGTTCAGACCCTGATCCTGAATAACCCCGTAATCTGATGAGAACTGAAACGGAGACTGCTGTCGGTCAATGGCGATCTCCTGGTCCCGGGATACCATCATCAGCTGGCGTTCGCCGGTGACAGGATCCATTGCGCAACCGTACAATTGAAAAAGGCCGGCTGCAGACACTGTTCCAGCCAGGTAGAGAAACTGCCGCCGGGTCAACACCGTGGTATGGGTCACCTGATTTTTTTTATCCATTTTGTTTTCCTTTGCAGTCTGCCCTAAAATTTTCACGTCTTTACTTTTAAGAACATGCCGATGACAAGAAACAGGGTTCCCAACCCCAGAACAAATCCATACAGGGGCAGCTCAAATACCAGAAAATACAACACATTTTCCACAACAGCCAGGGGGATGAACCCGACCACGGATTCGGCATAATCGCCAAGCACACGGGAAAGGGTCAACCCCACCCAGAAATTGTCTGCCTGCATAAAGTTGGAAATCCCGCTGAACAGCCACACGAAAAACGCCCCAAGCAGGCACCATATTCCCATTCTGGTCCACATATTTATCGTTCCTGTCTTTTATATGTCCTGGCAATCCGGGATCTTGCCGCATCAATTTTCCAGATTATCAAGACGTTGGTTCCGGTTGTATTCATGTCAAGTATATTCGCCCCCTCATGCCGCGTCAAGTATTAGGGCCACAAACCGCTCTTTTCTTTGAAAGATGTTTGTGGTACATTTCTTACCATGGCAAAACAAAAACCCAGACAGTCAGCTGTTGAAACCACGGCAAAAGCGCAGGTTATTGCCCAAAAAATATGTGAGACCCAAAAGGTTGTCGTATTTACAGGGGCCGGTATTTCCACAGAAAGCGGTGTCCCTGACTACAGAAGCCAGGGCGGTCTGTGGGACAGATTCACCCCGGTATATTTCGATGAATTCATGTCCAGTGAGGCTGCCCGGATCCGGTACTGGGAACAGCGCATGGACATGGAAAAAAAATTGAAGCATGCCCAGCCCAACACCGGACATATGGCCATTGCACGCCTGTATGCCATGGGACGTCTGACAGCCGTCATCACACAGAACATCGATGGGTTGCACCAGGCCTCAGGCATACCCGGTGAAAGGATCATTGAGCTGCACGGCAACACCCGGCGGGTCAGGTGCATGACCTGCCGAACCCTTATCTCCTGGGAAACGGCGGAAAACATGATTCTGGCGGGCAGCAACGCCCCCAGATGTGACTGCGGGGGATACTATAAACCAGATACCATCTCATTCGGCCAGGCCATGCCCCACAAAGAAACCCAGCGGGCTGCCCGGCTGTCTTCCCAATGTGATCTGTTCCTTGTGGTGGGCTCCACCCTCCTGGTCCAGCCCGCGGCCCTGATGCCGGGATATGCCAGGGACAGCGGGGCATTTCTGGCCATCATCAACCTGTCATCCACTCCCTATGATGGCCTGTGCCAGGTGCTGATCCGGGATAAAGCCGGACCGGTACTGTCTGACATCGCAGACCAGGTTCAGCACAAATTATCATCTGGTTGAAAAAAATTTCGGTATATACGATAATACCATCTGAATCCAAACTTTTCCCACAGGAGGGCCATTGGCCAATATTTCCATCACCCTGGAAGGCATTCACAAGGCAGCTGCCCACCTGAACTACCGGCCAGGCGCTGTCAAGCAGAAAGCACTTGCAGCCATCCTTTCCTTTTATACCACCGAAGATGCCATCCAGTCTCTGCATCGTATCGATACAGACACCCTGGTGAAAGCTGTCTGGGATGTGGGCACAGACACATCAAAAATCAGATCCAAAAGAAGAAATTTTTTCAGCCTGAAATCGGCCATAAATGCCGATCTCAGGCGCTTGTCCAGCAAAGACAAAAACCCTGAAAACATAATGATCACAGATGCCAACATCTTTGACATGACAGCGGATGCCAAAAACAACCTGCTGTCATCCTTCAGTGATGCCATAAAAACCGGGGATGTGGATCTGCAGCAGGCAACTGATATTCTCAAGACCCTCACCGATTTTCTGGATGAATTCCAGGCAGATGAGAAAACTGAAGCATCCAGGGATATCATTGAACAGATCAAAAACCTGCTTACCCGCATTTCCAGGGGTGTGCCGCCAGATGACACAGAAACGCAGGACAGTGAAGGCGATTCCGAAGAAAGCATGGCTGAAGCAGATGATCTGTTTGAAGAGGTTGACGAAATTGATGCTGATGAGGATATAGAAGATGTTGAAGAACAGGATGAAGATGAAGAATTAGTCGCACTGGACCCGGATGAAGAGCTGGTGGAACTGGATGAGGACCAGGATACCGGTTCTGACGAAACCGATAACCTGGATGAAGATGATGACATCACCGTTCTTGATGAAGATGACGAACTGGTGGAGCTGGATGAGGAAGAAGCGCTTGATGATGAAGACCTGGAAGCGGTTGACGAACAGGATCTATCTGACGGGTTGGAGGAGATTGAAACCCTGGATGGGGATGACGACATTGCCGCGCTTGATGAGGATGCAGAAGAAATTGCTTTGGAAGAAGATGAAGAGCTGGTGGAACTGGATGAAGAGGAACTCGATGAAGATGTTGAAGAAATTGTACTGGAGGATGACGAAGACCTGGAGGAGGTTGACGAGCTCAGTGATGAAGAACTTCAGGCCCTGGAAGACTTCAGACAAAAGCAGGCCCTGGCTGAAGAATTTGATGACGCTTTGGGGGAAAGGGAAAAAAAATTCAATGCCTATGTCAAGGTTCCCGGCGGCATCTATACCGTGGGTACAAAAAAAGGTGGTGCTTCATTCAACCTGGAACTGCAGCAGTTTGATATGCCTGAAGTCTATATCGGACGGTATCCGGTCACCAATGCCCTGTTTGAAATTTTCATAGACAACACAGGATACCAGACCACAGCGGAGAAAACCGGGTTTGGCACGGTGTTTTCTTCCCGGTTCAAACGCAGCGGCAGCCAGGCATCATGGCACAAGAGCAGGGGCTCAAAACAGGTTAAAGGTGCCTGCTGGTATCAGCCCCACGGCCCTGGGTCTTCGCTGCACAAAAAAAAGAACCACCCTGTGGTGCAGGTCAGTGTCGAAGATGCGTTTGCATATGCATCATGGATCGGGCGCAGGCTTCCCACCCAGGCCGAATGGGAAGCAGCAGCACGGACCGACCTGGGCTGCAGATACCCCTGGGGAAATGATTTTGCCATCCAGGCCCTGAACATTGAAGACAGCGGTCTGGCAGATACCAGTCCTGTGGATGACTATGAAATGCATGCCAACGCCTTTACCATCGTGGACATGCTGGGCAATGTCATGGAATGGACCGCAGATGTGGAGCTGCCGCCTGCCGCAGCTTCCGGCAGCAGCCCTTTGTGCGTTGCAAAGGGCGGGGCATGGAACAGCGGCTCCCATGTAACCCTCAGTTCCAGGGGGCTGTACAAAAACGGGTTTACCGCCAATACCATCGGATTTCGATGTATTTCCGAACTTTTTCTCTAGGGATCTGACATGGACCGGTTCATCCAGGAATACCTTGATTTTCTCATTGTGGAAAAAGGACTGTCCCCCAACAGCATTGCATCCTATTCAGATGACCTGTCCCAGTTTGGAAATTTTCTCGGGGAAAACAACATCCAGCATCTGGATCAGGCAGATACCACCGTGATTCTGGCATGGCTGGTCCACCTGGCCCGCAAAGGCCTGGCACCGAAATCCCGGGCCAGGCATCTGATCACCATCAGGGGGTTGTACAAATTCCTGGTAAACCAGGGCCATGTCACTGCCAATCCACTCACGAATGTGGACATTCCCAGAACCGGCCAGGCCCTTCCCGAAATCATGTCCATACCGGAAGTGGAAGCCCTGCTGGCAGTCATCGACACCACCCGGCCCAAAGAGCTGCGCAATGCCGCCATGCTGGAAATCATGTACGGGGCAGGCCTGCGGGTGTCTGAACTCATCCACCTCAAACTGTCCGACATCAACATGGATGCCAATCTGGTGCGGGTGATGGGCAAAGGTGCCAGAGAACGCATGGTGCCCATCGGATCACAGGCCGGAAAGCTTGCCAGGCAATGGAAAGACCAGGCCCGGCCCCTGGTGCTCAAGCATCTCACCAGCCAGTATCTTTTTGTTGCAAGGGGAACAAACCCCATGACCAGGCAGGGTTTCTGGAAAATCATCAAAAAATATGCGGCAAAAGCCGGTATTTCACGAAACATCACCCCCCATACCCTGCGCCACTCTTTTGCCACCCACCTGCTGGAAGGGGGTGCTGACCTGCGGTCTGTCCAGACCATGCTGGGCCATGCCGACATCTCCACCACCCAGATCTATACCCATATCTCCAGGGACTACCTGCTGCGCATGCACGAAAAATACCATCCCAGGCGATGAAGGCCAGCTTTTGGAACAAACAGTACAAGCATCAGCAGGGTAATCACATATAGATGCAGCATCACCGATATTGACATAGCCCCCCTGGGGGTAGCGGTGTGACAGGACCCTCAGATGCCAGTCCCGGGCCGGTCAAACCGCTACCCCCAGGGGCTCCTTACAGCGTGCACGCAACCTGCAAATATCCAGGGCTCTGCACAAATACTTGATAGTCACAATTCTTTTATGGTAATAGATACGCCTGTCAATAACCTTTTTACACGGGAAAATACCGCCCATGAACACCCTTGAATCCGCCAGATCCGCACTTTTTCAGATAACCAAACCCGTGTTTGTGACCACAGAAGCCGGCAGCCATCTGTCTTTTACCCATCACCACCCTGGAGAATCCCAAAAAACAGCCGAAGATATCCCATTTGCGGCATATGCCCCGGCCGTCCCGCTGCACGCCCTTGGAGACAAGGCCTTTATGCACCGCCACGGGCTTGCCTATCCGTATGTGGCAGGGGCCATGGCCAACGGCATCTCCTCGGTTCAGATGGTTGAAACAATGGCTGAGAACGGCATGGTGGGATTTTTCGGTGCCGGCGGACTGTCTCTGGAAAAGATCCGGGAAGCGGTAGTGCATCTGACATCCTGCCTCACAGACAAACCCTTTGGGTGCAACCTGATTCATTCTCTGACTGATCCGGAGCATGAAATGGCAACCGTGCAAATGTATCTGGAACATGGTGTCCGCCTGGTCAGTGCGGCTGCATTCATGCGCATGACCCCTGCCCTGGTCTATTACCGGATCAAAGGGATCCACCAGACCCCTGACGGCGTAATCCATACCCCCAACCAGGTCATTGCCAAGGTATCCAGAATCGAGATCGCCCGACAGTTTTTTTCGCCGGCCCCACAAAAAATTGTGAACCAGCTTATGGAAAAAAACCTGATCACCCGAAAGGAAGCTGAACTGTCCCGGTATATCCCCATGGCCCAGGACCTGACAGCAGAAGCCGACTCAGGCGGACACACGGACAACCGGCCGGCCCTGGCGCTTTTGCCCACCATGCTCTCCCTGAAAGACCAGTTCATGGCGCAGTTTAGCTATTCTTTGCCCTTGTGCGTGGGACTGGCCGGCGGCATTGCCACCCCGGAGTCGGCAGCAGCCGCATTCGGCATGGGAGCAGCCTATATTCTGACCGGCTCCATCAACCAGTCCTGTGTGGAAGCAGGCATCAGCAGCCAGGTCAAAGAGATGCTGTGCCAGGCGGAACAGGCGGATATGGCCATGGCCCCTGCAGCGGACATGTTTGAGATAGGGGCCCGGGTACAGGTGTTGAAACGGGGCACCCTGTTTCCACTGCGGGCGGAAAAACTGTATCAGCTGTACCGGGCACATGACAGTTTTGCACAGATTCCGGAATCAGCCCGGCAGGAAATAGAAGCCAAATTTCTGCAGACAGATTTTGAAACCGCCTGGCAGTCCACCAGAGATTTTTTTGCCGCCAGGAACATGCACGCCCAGATCGACAAAGCCCAATCCGATGCCAAACACAAGATGGCCCTGGTGTTCCGGTCTTATCTGGGCCAAAGCTCCCGGTGGGCCATCCAGGGAGCCCCCGGACGCAAAATGGATTACCAGATCTGGTGCGGCCCTGCCATGGGGGCATTCAACCAGTGGGCACAAAACAGTTTCCTTGCCGGACCTGAAAACCGCAAAACCGCAGACCTGGCCTTCAACCTGTTATTCGGGGCCTGTGTCATCACCCGGGCCATGTTTTTGAGGACCCAGGGCATTGCCCTGCCCATGGGCGCGGCATCAGTGAAGCCCATGAAAAAAGAGGAGATCCTGGCCCTGGCTGGCCCCGGCTCCCATTCAAAATCTGCAGGTCCGGGTATGTAAAAGTTTTGTCAAAAACCCTTGCCAACAGGTGATTTACAAGATCCAGGCCTGTATATTCAGCAGCAAAACCTAAATTTTATAAAGATTGATTCATGAGACAGGACACCCCCCAGACCACTGACATCGCCATCATCGGCATGGGATGTATTTTCCCCGGATCCTTTCATCTCAAAGATTTCTGGCACCTGCTGTTCAACGGCACGGATGCCATTGCAGATATTCCGGAGGACACCCACTGGCAGATCACAGATTTTTTTGATCCTGATCCCTCCCGGCCGGACCACACCTATTGCCGCCGGGGCGGGTTTATCCCGAAAATCAGTTTTGACCCGGCTGCCTTCGGCATCCCCCCCAACAACATCACAGCCACTGACACGGCCCAGCTGCTGGGCCTGGAAGTAGCAAAAATGGCCCTGGAAGATGCCGGGTACCCAAAAGAGCATGCTTTTCTCTCCCGGGCCAGGGTCAATGTTATCTTAGGTGTGACCGGTACCCAGGAGCTGGTGATTCCCCTGGGGGCACGGCTTGGCCATCCCATCTGGAAAAACGCCCTGGATGCGGCCGGCATTGCCCCTGAACAAAAAAAACAGGTTCTGGACTTCATCCAGTCATCCTATGCCCAGTGGCAGGAAAACTCTTTTCCCGGTCTGCTGGGAAATGTGGTTGCCGGCAGAATCGCCAACCGGTTCAACCTGTCCGGCACCAACAGTGTCAGTGATGCTGCCTGCGCCAGCTCTCTTTCCGCCATGCATACGGCGGTGATGGAACTGACCGCACACAAATGCGACATGTCCATCACAGGCGGGGTGGACTGCCTGAACGATATTTTCATGCACATGTGTTTTGCCAGAACCGGTGTACTCTCCCACACCAGCGATGCACGCCCGTTTTCCAAAGATGCGGACGGCACTGTGCTGGGTGAGGGCATCGGCATGCTGGTGCTCAAACGCCTTGCAGATGCACAAAAAGACAAAGACCGGATTTATGCCGTCATCAAGGGGATGGGCACATCCAGTGACGGAAAGACCTCTGCCATTTATGCCCCGGATGCAAAAGGCCAGCAAAAGGCACTGCAGGATGCCTATGGCCAGGCCGGTATAGACCCTGCCAGTGTGGCCATGATCGAAGCCCACGGCACCGGCACCCGGGTGGGGGACAAGGTGGAATTTTCCGCGTTGTCTTCCTGTTTTGGTGCACAAAAAGCAAAAAACAGCATTGCCATCGGTTCGGTAAAATCCATGATCGGCCATACCAAGGCGGCCGCCGGTGCCGCCGGCATCATCAAAGCGGCCCTGGCCCTGCACCACAAGGTTATCCTGCCGACCCTGAAGGCTGACATACCCGACCCTGAGCTGGATATCAACAACTCCGCCTTTTACCTGAACAACCGGTCCAAACCCTGGGTGCCGGGATCCTTAGATGCAGGCCCCAGACGGGCAGGCATCTCAGCATTCGGCTTCGGGGGCAGCAATTTTCATGCAGTCCTGGAGGAACATGGTGCCAAAAAAACCCATGTCTCCTGGGATGGTTCCGTACAGATTGCCGCATTTTCAGCCCCTGACACGCCCGGTCTTCTGGAAAAACTAAAGGCATTTGAAGCCGGGATCACCCCGGATCCGGGCATGGACGGCGGGGAAACATCCCGGCTTATCGCCTGGCATGCGGCAGCAACCAGAAAATCCTTTTCACCTGACCATGAGGTGCGCCTGCTCATGGTGCTGCACAGGGACACCGATCCCGGGGCACTGCTTGACCAGGCCCGGACAGTGGTGGAAAATCAGGGCCCCTCCCGGGAACAGATCTATTATGGTGCTGGTCCTGCCCGGGGAAAACTGGGATTTTTGTTTCCCGGCCAGGGCAGCCAGTACCCTGATATGGGAAAAGACCTCTTTGCCGTATTTCCGGAAGCCATGGAGGCACTGGCTCTTGCCCAGAAAATTTTCAAAGAACATGCCAGTGATACCCTGGCCCGAAAGGAATCCCGCCAAAAGCTGACCGATTTCATGTTTGCATTGCCCGGTCATGTCCAGGACAGGTCTGTATCAGAATCAGCACTGCGGCACACCCAGGTGGCACAGGTGGCCATTGGTGCGGTCTCCCTTGCCATGACCCTTGTGCTGCGCAGGTTCGGCATCCTGCCACACATGGCCTGCGGGCACAGTTTCGGGGAACTTTGTGCCATGCATGCAGCCGGATGGATAGACAGCACCACCCTGCTGACCCTGGCAGCTGTCCGGGGAAAACATATGGCAGCTGCCGGCCGGACCGGGTCTGACAGCGGCAGCATGCTGGCTGTCCAGGCAGATATGCCGGCCATTGAAACCCTGCTTTCAGATCTGGGCCTGGACCTGGTACTTGCCAACCGCAACAGCCCGAACCAGGGGGTTGTATCAGGCCCCACCCCGGACATTGAAAAAGCAGCCCGGGCATGTAGAAAACAAAAAATCCGGGCCGTGAAACTGCCGGTGGCAGCCGCCTTTCACAGCCATCTGGTGGCAGATGCAGCCAAACCCTTTAACGCGTTTGCAGCAGACCAAGCCATTGCGCCCACCGAGATCCAGGTGCTGTCCAACACCACGGGCAAGCCCTATGAAACCGATCCGGAAAAGATCCGGTCTGTTCTGGGCCACCAGCTCATGCATCCGGTGCGTTTCATGGAAAACATTGAAACCATGCACAAAAACGGGGTGTCTTTGTTTGTGGAAACAGGTCCCAAAACCGTATTGACAGGGCTTGTGAACCGGATTCTGGATGCAGATGCTGTCACTGCAAAGGGCATGGATGCCTCCTGCGGCAAAAAATCCGGACTGGCAGACCTGGCCGGAGTGTTGTGCACCATTGCTGCAAAAGGATTTTGTGTGGACCTCACCCAGTGGGAAGATCCGGTAAAGCAGCCGGAACCCAAACGCATGCGGGTCCTGCTTTCCGGAGCCAATCCCAGACCCACCCCCATAAAAGCCCCTGCACCTGTCAACGCAACAGCACCTTGCAAAACACCTGCACATAATAGAACAACACAGCCTGGATCCGAAAACACGCCGGAAACCCCAACCCCACTGGAAAGTGCAAAACTATCTGAAACCGGAAAACCATTGGAAGGTGCAAAAACACCTGCACCCGGAAAAATGCAGACACCGGAAAAAGAACAGGTTTCCACAAATAAAAATTATAACAATCCCGCCCCGGGGTCACAGCAAGCCCGACCAGATACACCCGGGGCACTGCAACAAGGATATAATATGCACACCCCTTCTGATATGCACCCTTCTGCCCCCCAAAATGCCATGCACCTGGTGATGAAAGGGCTGGAATCCATGCAGGCCCTGCAGGCCCAGACTGCCAGAACCCATGAAAAATTTCTTGAGACCCAGGCCCAGGCCAGTCACACCCTGGCCGCCATTATGGAACAGACACGCCAGTTCATGGCTGCCCCGGGCACACCTTCTCCAGGCCCGGCTCCGGGTTCTCCATCGGATTTCCAATCCCCATCCCAGGCGCCCCAGCATACATCTTTTTCCCAGTCCCCGCCCGGCAGGGTCAATGGGGAAACCCCGCAGCAGATGCCCCAGACACCTTTTGTGCAGGCCGGTGCTGCCCCCTCCCATGTGCCGCCAGCTTCCCAGGCAGATGCAGGGCTTCATGATGATACAGATTCACGAAATAGAGCAACTTTTCGAGATCACAGCGGTTTGCGTGATGAAACAGCCTCCCATGATCCAGCTTACCGTGATCCAGGCGTGAGGGATGCCGATTTACGTTCTGCTGAACCGCATGATGTTGCAATCCCTGAGGCGGCAGCGCCAAAATCCGGTATGACGGACATCCAGGCGGTTCTGTTTGATACCGTAAGCCGGCTCACCGGATTTCCTGAAGAGATGCTGGAACCGTCCATGGATATTGAATCCGACCTGGGCATTGACTCCATCAAAAAAGTGGAGATCATCTCAGAACTGGAAAAACATCTTCCCGACACCAGCGGACTTTCCACGGAAAGCATCGGATCTGTCCGGACCCTCACAGATATCTGCCAGGCCATTGCAGCCCAGGCACCGGCACCGGATACAGTTACGGAAAAAATTTCCGGCACTGACAAAACGTTTGAAGCACAAACCGCCTGCAGCACACAAGCGCGCTCCCATGCGCCACAACCTGCTGACTGCTGCAGCACACAGGCACTCTCCAATACACAACCATCTGCTGACACAAAAACACACGGTGAAGCTGCCCCTGGGGGTGATACGCTTTTTGCTTCAAAAAATGCAGCAGATCCCGGTCCGGATGCAGCCCCGGTGGGGGGTGCCCTCCAGACCCCGGAAATCACAAAAATCCTGGTGGATACCATCAGTGAACTTACCGGATTTCCCGAAGAGATGCTGGAACCCGGCATGAACCTTGAGTCCGACCTGGGTATTGATTCCATCAAGCGGGTGGAAATTTTGTCCAGACTGGAGCAGGCCCTTGGGGATGGGGCTGGCGGCCTGTCCGGAGAGGCCATGGCCAAACTCGAAACCATACAGGATATCGTCCATTTTCTGGAAAAAACCGCACCTGAAACACAGAGTCCGGTAAAAAAAAACCCTTTTTTACCCGAGAAACAGCCGAAAGATGCAAAAGAACCACCTGATCTGATCCGCCGGGAAATTGTCCTGACACCATATCCCATCCAGCAGATCCGTTTTTTTAACGGGTCCCGGATCCAGGTCCCTGAAAACAAAAAAATATATATCACCCGGGACCAGCCCGGTGTTGCCCGGCTTCTTGAAAAAGAGTTTACAAACCAGGGCCTTGCTGCAGAACTGATTGACATCGGTTCTGACAATATCCCGGAATTGCCGGATGCTGCCGGCATCGTTATTGTCCAGGACAAATGGAACATCAGTGATGCAGAACCTGCCACAGATTTTATAAAGTGTGCTTTTGCACTGGTCCACAAAAATGCCGTCCACCTCATGGCATCTGCCCGGCAGAAAGGGGCATTTTTAACGACCATATGCTTTTCAGGAGGCAGTTTTGGGTTTGGTGACGCAGCATTTGCCACCCACCCGGTATACGGGGGACTGGCAGGGCTTGCAAAAACTGCCCGCCTGGAATGGCAGGATGTTCTGTGCCATGCCCTGGACATGCCCTGTGACATGAAGGCCTGCAAAACCCTTGCAGAACCGGCTGCTGCTTTGATGATGACCAACGGTGCCGTGGAAATGGGACTTTTCGGTGACAACTGCATGATCCCGGCCCTCAAGGTGTCCCCTGTCAAAAAGGGGAAACAAGGCCTGACCGCCAAAGATGTGGTGGTGATTTCCGGCGGCGCAAAAGGGGTGACCGCTGCCTGTGCCGTTGCCCTGGCAAAAGCCTGTACACCTGCCATCGCCCTTTTGGGACGTTCGCCAGTCCCTGTTGAAGAACCACAATGGGCACAGGATATCACTGATCCGGTCCGGTTGAAAAAAGCGATTCTCACCCATGCATTTGCCGGACAGAAACCCAGACCCGCAGACGTTGAAAAACTATACCAGGCCATCTGCGCCGGCCGGCAGATCCGCCGCACACTGGACCTGATCCGGTCCCATGGGGCACAGGCTGCCTACTGGTCCACTGATATCCGGGACACCAGCGCCCTGCACAGGACCATGCAAGATATCAGACAGAAATTCGGGCCGGTGACAGCTGTTATTCACGGTGCAGGCGTGCTGGAGGACAAGCTGATCGCTGAAAAAAAACCGGAGCAGTTCAACCGGGTATTTGACACCAAGGTGGCGGGACTGCATGCCCTTGTTGATGCCACGGCAGCAGATCCACTCAAATATATGATACTGTTTTCATCCATTGCCGCCAGAACCGGAAATCCGGGCCAGTGCGATTATGCCATGGCCAATGAGGTGCTCAACAAAACCGCAGGGCGCCTTGCCCAAAAAAATCCCGGCTGCAGGTACCTGGCCATCAACTGGGGTCCCTGGGATGGGGGCATGGTGCATGACGGTCTTAAACGCGAATTTGCAAAAAAAGGGGTGGGCCTGATTCCACTTGCGGCAGGGTGCAGCCAGCTGCTCCTGGAGATGGAAAATACGGATCCTTACCCTGTGGAAATCGTGATCACGGCCCCGGGCCGGGATCAGGAGAAAAAAAAAGCACCAGTGCTGTCACAGGTGACGGAACTGGCCGTCAGCAGGGACAATCTGCCTGTTCTTGATAGCCACAGAATCAACCATGAACCAGTTGTCCCCTTTGCTCTTCTGACAGAGGTGATGGCCCACGCAGCGGAAAAAAACAACCCCGGTCTGGTGTTTGCCGGCATCGATGACATGCGGCTGCTCAAAGGGATCAGGCCCAAAGACAGCCGGATAGATGTGGCTGTAAACCTGGGAAAATGTACCCCTACAGACACCGGGTATACCGCTCTGGCCAGCCTGACATCGGCCGGTGACGGCAGACAGGCACACACCCACACCACAGCCACGGTGATATTGAAAGACACCCTGCCGGAACCGCCGGTAATATCCGCCTGGGGCAGAATGGACCTGGCACCCGCCAAAATATCTGCCAAAAAAGCCTATGAAACCATATTATTCCACGGTCAAGCCCTCCAGGCAATCGATGCTGTTACCGGCATATCCAGCAAAGGCATTGCCGTAACCGCATCCCCTGCCCCGCCGCCGGACCAGTGGTTTACAACCCCTTTACAAAAAAACTGGGTCACAGACCCCCTGCTGCTGGATGCAGCCTTCCAGGCCGCCATTATCTGGACCTGGGAAACCCGGTGCCAGGTATGCCTGCCGGCTTTTTTTGCCAATCTGCGCATATATGCATCTTTTCACCGCCCGCAAAACAGTGGGAACAATGGAAACACAAATGCCCGCAACAGAGGCAGCCAGGACAATTCCGCCTATGACAAGCGCATCCATATCCTGTTCACAGTGAATGAAAACACAGAACACAGCATCAAAGGATATTTCACCTTTCTGGATGCAGACAACACGGTTGTGGCGAGCATTACCGGATTTGAGGCGGTTGTGGACAGCACGCTGCACAAAAAATTCAAACCCCTGCCCCTGTTTGACAGACCATCCATTCTGGAATTTGCCGAAGGCAGCCCCTCTGCGGCGTTCGGTGAAAAATACACGGTGTTTGACAAAGAAAGACAGATTGCCAGACTGCCAAGGCCCCCCTATTTTTTCATGGACCGGGTCCTGACAGCCGACCATGCCCAATGGGTTATGCAGCCCGGCGGGTGGATCGAAACCCAGTATGATGTTCCTGAAGATGCCTGGTATTTTGCAGCCAACCGCACCGACACCATGCCGTTTTGCATTCTGCTTGAAATCGCGCTGCAGCCCTGCGGGTGGCTGGCAGCCTATGCCGGATCTGCGCTGCACAGTGATGCGCGCCTGCATTTCCGCAACCTGGGGGGAAAGGCTGTGTTACTGGCCAACCTCACAAAAGAAGCCGGCTCTCTGACCATCCGCACACGAATGACGGATGTCTCCACAGCCGGGGGCATGATCATACAGAATTTTTCCTTTCAGGTTCTCAACAAAGGACAGATGATTTACCAGGGCACCACCAGTTTTGGATTTTTTTCCGCCCAGGCCCTGGCTGAACAAAAAGGTATCCGCAAAAGCAAGCTGGTAAAGGACAATTTCTCTTCCCCGCAGAACAACGCTGCTTTTTTGCAAAGCAACACATCTTCCCGGCAAGAGAATACTTCCACAAGACATAGCCACAATACCGGCGACTTTCCGGACACGGAAACAGCCTCACCTTACCCTGATCTGAAAAAGGCTGCAGATCACTGCCCGGAACCGGTCATGATTTTTGCAGACGATGCCCCCCTGACACCGGATGACCTGCACACCAGTCCTGACACCGGCATGCCGGCCAAAGCCCTGCGCATGATCGATACCATTGATGTGATGGACATGGACGGGGGCATATTCAGCAAAGGATATATCCAGGCAGCCAGAAAAAACAATCCGAATGAGTGGTTTTATGATGCCCATTTTTACCAGGATCCGGTATGCCCGGGATCGCTTGGGATTGAATCTTTTCTGCAGACCATGCGGTATTTTCTGGTGAAAAAATATGGAATTGATCCCGTAACCTATACCCCCCGGCTGATTTCAAGGCAGAACCATGAATGGATCTACCGGGGCCAGATCGTTCCCTCCAGC
>JAABSB010000057.1 GCA_011390615.1 Desulfotignum sp.
TGGCCGGGCATCGGCCTTACCGCCATCCAGGCCATTGAACGTGATGATCTGATCCTGATCCAGGCCATCGTGTTTACCGCAGCCGTCTGTGTAGTGGTGATTAATATTGCCCTGGATTTTATTTACAAACTCATCGACCCGAGGCTGAAGTTGACATGAACGGAACCAGCGCACACACCCTGGAAAAAGCCCTGGAAAAGAACCGGTATGAATGGGTGGAAAAACTGCTGGAACTTGGCCGGGAACTCAAACGGGACAAGGCCGGTCTCATCGGGGTGATATTGATCACCGCCCTGGTGATGATGGCAATATTTGCGCCAATGATCGCCCCCCATGATCCCACAGACCAGGATCTCACCGCCCGGCTGGCCCCCCCGTTCTGGTATGAAAAAGGCACCTGGAACCATGTGCTGGGCACCGACCACCTGGGCAGGGATGTGCTGTCCCGGACCATTCACGGGGCCCGGGTCTCCTTGTGGGTGGGGGCGGCGGTGGTGCTTTTGGCCGGGGGGTTCGGCGTGGTCATGGGTTTGATGGCAGGATACCTGGGCGGAAGGACAGATGCCTTTGTCATGCGCTGGATCGACACCCAGGTGGCATTTCCAGGGCTTTTGCTGGCTTTGATCATCCTGGCGGTGATCGGCCCCAGCCTCACCACGGTGGTGGTGGTGCTGGCGTTGAACGGGTGGATGGTTTACGGCCGCATGACCCGCAGTGCGGTGCTGTCCATACGCCAGTCCCCCTATGTGGAGGCAGCGGAAGTGGTGGGGTGCCGGTGGCCCCGCATTATCTTCCGCCATATCCTGCCCAATCTCACCTCGCCGCTGCTCACCCTGGCCATCCTGGAGTTTGCCAGAATTGTCCTGGCGGAAGCTGCGCTTTCGTTTCTGGGACTGGGTATCCAGCCCCCGGCAACCTCCTGGGGCCTGGATGTGTCCATGGGAAAAAACTACATGTTCATGGCCTGGTGGCTGGTGACCATTCCCGGATGTGCCATTGCCGTCACCGTTCTTGCCATCAATCTTGTGGCCTCCTGGCTGCGGCTGATTTCCGATCCCCAGGAGCGGGAAAAACAGTATGCCCGGCACATGGCAGGTGCCATGCGCAAAAAAATGCAGGCCGCAATCGAAAAGGAGTCCAAAACGCCATGAATGACAGCCGGAACACACCGCTTCTTGAAGTGCGGAACCTGGTGGTGAACTTTTATACCCGGGGCGGGGTGGTCCAGGCATCCCGGGGTGTCAGTTTCCAGGTGGCCCATGGACAGACCTTGGGTATTGTGGGGGAATCAGGATCAGGCAAAAGTGTGGCAGTCCAGGCGGTGATGGGGTTGATCTTCAATCCGGGCCGGATCGAAGGCGGGGATATCCTGTTCAGGGGCCGGTCCCTGCTGGACCCGGCAGGCAAAAAATTTGTACGCAAGGTCCGGGGCAAAGAGATCGCAATGATTTTCCAGGACCCCATGACCTCTTTAAATCCGGTGTTTACCATCGGCACCCAGATCACCGAGGTGCTGCGCCACCATCTGGGCATGACAAAAGACCAGGCACGGAAACGGGCCATGGACCTGCTGGATCTGGTGGATATCAATGCGCCTGAAAAACGCCTCAAACAATACCCGTATGAGATGTCCGGGGGGATGCGCCAGCGGGTGATGATTGCCATGGCCCTGGCGTGTGAGCCTAAGCTCATCATTGCAGATGAGCCCACCACGGCTTTGGATGTGACAATTCAGGCACAGATCCTGGAACTGCTGGCCGACCTGCAGCACCGGCTTGCGGTGTCTGTGATTCTCATCACCCATGATCTGGGGGTGGTAGCCCAGCTCTGCCACCGGGTGGCGGTGATGTATGCCGGTCGCATCGTGGAGGTGGGGGATGCGGACCAGGTGTTTGCCAGTCCGGTTCATCCCTATACAAAGGGGTTGATCCGGGCCACCCCCCGCCTGGATGTGGTCACCGAGCGCATGGTTTCCATTGACGGGGTGCCGCCGGACCTGATATCGCCCCCGCAGGGGTGTGCATTTTCCCCCCGGTGTGACCAGGCAAAAAATGATTGTTTGCGGTCCCAGACCCTCACCCCGCTGGGTGATGACCGCCATGTCTCGTGCTGGTGCGCAATAAAGGGAGACACCAGATGATCGGGCAGGCAAAAGAAGCGATATCCCGGGCAGAAAATGAGGCGGCAGCCGGTTCGCCACTGGTTTGCGTAAAAGACCTGGGCGTCATTTTTGATGCCGGCCGGGCCGGGTTCTGGGGCAGAAAACGCCTTCATGTGCATGCAGTGGAAAAGGTGAGTTTTGATATCCATCCCGGTGAAACCCTGGGGCTTGTGGGGGAATCAGGCTCCGGAAAAAGCACCACCGGCCGGGCCATACTCGGCCGGGTGCCGGTCAGTGCCGGCACCATACATTTCCAGGGCAAAGAGATCACCCATGCTGGAAAAGAAATGGTTCGGGCCCTGAGCCGGCACATGCAGCTGGTGTTCCAGGACCCTTATGCCAGCCTGAATCCCCGCATGAAAATTGTTGATATCGTGGCAGAACCCCTTCTGGTGCACGGTCTTGTGAAAAATTCAAAAGAGGCGGCAGGCGAGGTGGCACAGCTTCTGGAGCTGGTGGGCCTGCCGCCGGATGCCGGTGCCCGCTATCCCCATGCCTTCAGCGGGGGCCAGCGCCAGCGGGTGGGCATTGCCCGGGCCCTGGCGCTGAAACCGCAGTTCATCGTGGCAGATGAGCCGGTGAGCGCCCTGGATGTGTCCATCCGGGCCCAGGTGGTGAACCTGATGCAGGACCTCCAGGCCCGTTTCGGTCTGGCATACCTGTTTATCGCCCATGACCTGGCGGTGGTCCGCCACATATCCCACCGCATTGCCATCATGTACGCCGGCAATATCGTGGAGCTGGCAGACCGGCACCTGATCTATGACTCCCCGGTGCACCCGTACACCAAAGCACTGCTGTCTGCGGTGCCGGTGCCCGACCCCCCGGTCCAGCGGGCCAGACAGCGCATCACCTGCCCGGGTGAGGCCCCCAATCCCATGGACCCGCCTGCCGGGTGCCGGTTTCAGTCCCGCTGCCCCCATGTGACCCAGACCTGCCGTGACACCGCCCCGGTGCTTACCCCACGCCGCCCCGGCCAGACAGCCGCCTGCTGGAATTGCTGAGATTGGGGTCAGAAGTTAACTTTTTTACATTTTTACCTTTTTTCATCCATAGCATGAATTATGTGTTACTGCACCCCAAAAAGGTAAAAAAAGTTAACTTCTGACCCCCAGTACCTCGTGCACTTTGGCGGCCATATCCTGCATGGAAAAAGGTTTCTGGATAAAGTGGACCCCTTCATCCAGCACCCCTTGATGGGCTATGACATTGGCGGTGTATCCGGACATGAACAAAATTTTGATCTCCGGATACAGGGCAGACAGTTTCCCGGCCAGATCCCGTCCGTTCATCTCCGGCATCACCACATCGGTGATGACCATGTGGATCCGGCTGTTATGGGATTGGGCCAGGGTCAGGGCCCGGCTGGGGAAATCTGCAGTAAGAATGGTATAATTCAGGCTTTTCAGCATGGTTTCCAGCATGTCCAGAATGGCGTTATCATCTTCCACGACAAGCAGGGTTTCACCACTGCCCCGGGGCATGGGTGCTGCCGGTTTCCCCTGGATTGTGTCGGGCATGCCTGCGGAATGGCGCGGGAGATAGATTCTGAAACTGGACCCTTTTTCCGGCTCGCTGTAGACATTGATGAATCCGTTGTTCTGTTTAACAATGCCGTATACCGTGGCAAGGCCCAGGCCGGTACCCCTGCCGGTTTCCTTGGTGGTGAAAAAGGGTTCAAAAAGATTGTCCAGGGTGTGTCTGTCCATGCCGCAGCCATCATCGCTCACCGCCAGCAGGACAAATTCCCCGGGCACAAATTCAGCATGTGCGGCACAGTAGGCTGGATCAAACACTTTCATGCCGGTTTCAATGGTGATTTTGCCCACATCTGCGATGGCATCTCTGGCGTTTACGCACAGGTTCACCAGAATCTGATCAAGCTGGGAAGGATCAATTTTCACTGCCCACAGATCATCGGCAGGCTGCCACAGCAGGTCAATGTCTTCACCAATGAGCCGGTCCAGCATCCTGATCATGTTTCCCACGGTATGGTTCAGGTCGATCACCCTGGGTGAGATGGTCTGTTTTCTGGCAAAGGCAAGCAGCTGCCGGGTGATGTCGGCGGAACGACGCGCAGCATTATGGATCTGTTCCAGATCCTTGTAAACAGGATCGGTGGGGGCAGTCTTTTTCATGCCCAGTTCAGCCCGTCCTGAAATCACCCCCAGCATGTTGTTGAAGTCATGGGCGATCCCACCCGCAAGGGTACCGATGGCCTCCATTTTCTGGGCCTGGACCAGTTGGAGATCCAGTATTTTCTTTTCTTCTTCCGCCTGTTTCCTGTCCGTGATATCAAGCAGGGATGCAATGATGAACTTAACGGACTGGTCCGGGTTCCGGAAACAGGACACATTGAGGTGGGTGAACACAATGGTTGTGTCTTTGTGGAAAAACCTTTTTTCCATCTCATAGCTGTCAATGTCACCGGCCACCATGCTGGTGAAACTGGCCATATCAGCTGCCAGATCATCAGGATGGGTCATGTCGGACCAGGTTTTCTGCCGCAGTTCCTCTTCAGAGTAGCCCAGCATGCGGCACAACCGGTCATTGGCCCGTATCCAGCCTTTTTCAAGGGAAGTGATGGCAATACCGATATTGCCGAACTCGAACTGGGAACGGAACAATGCCTCACTTTCCCTGAGCTGGTGAATCAGGCTGTTGACTGCCGCTTTTTCATTTTCAAGGCTGGCCACCATGCTGTTGAAGGCTTTCATCAACTGTCCGAATTCATCTGGCACACTGGTATCCATTCTGGAAAATCTGCCTCTGGAAATATCATTAGTGGCAGAGATAAGCCGGTGCAGGGGTTTGTTGATGAACAGGAAAAACACCGCAACCAGGGTGAGGAGCATGGCCAGAAAAACCCCTGCTGAACCCAGATAGGTGGCGGTATATGCCATCCTTACCGGGCTTTTGTAGTCATCTTCAAACACAAAACCGATGATATGCCAGTCCCAGTAGGGGAAGAACTGCACATGGGATCTGGCTGCTCTGCCGTTGATATGACATCGCAGTGTGACATCATTTTGTCCTTCCAGGGGGGAACCTTCCCATTCTTTCGGGGTGTTGTCCAGGGAACCGGCCTTTATGTAATGACCGGATTCCACAACCAGTAAATGAATATGGGGAAACTGGCTGCTGGCTGTTTTTATTTTTTCCAGGGCTTCGTTTTTCAGCACCTGGTTCATTTGCCGGTTTTGTTCCATGCGCAGATCAAGCAAATAATCGAAGCTGTCTTCACAGATCCGAAGCCCTGTAACAGATGCCAGGCGGAGGTTGGCATCAAACTGCCGGGTTAAAAAATCTTTCATGGGAGATGACAGAAAGGTGACGATCAGCGTTGAAAAAATGATGCCGATGATAACCACCGGCACCAGCAGCTTGAACAGAATGCGGTTGTAAAATGCGGTTTTTGGGGCTGCCATAAAATTTTTTGGCCTATAAAACAGGTGCTGCTGTTTGCAGTTTCCGGGGCCAGACGATCTGTTTTTTCCCTTTCTGCCATTGAATGATGAACGGGTTGTGCCCGATCTGCATGCCGGTGTGGTCCACCTTGAAACGTCCGAGCAAAGTTACCGTATCAAGTGAAAAAATATAGTCACGCAATCTTTTGTTGTCCAGAGATCCGGTCTGGACAATCGCCTGTTCATAGAGCCTGCAGGCAGCATAGGCGGAAACCGCATGAAAAGAGGGCAGATGCCCGGCAAATTTTGTGAAATTTTCAACAAACTGCTGTGTTCCTGGAAAGGGAATGCGCTCATCCGGTTCCCACTGGGAGGTGCTGAAAACCAGATCGGCCATATCACCGGCTTTTTTATGAAAATCCGGGTGCACAGGGGCGATGGGCATTGCCAGAACAGGCGGCCGGTATTGTTCTTTTTCCAGCAGGCGCAGCAGTTCATGGCAATCGGGCGGATAGGCGGACAGAATCAGTCCGGCAGTATTCTTTGCCTTGACAGCAGCCACCAGGTGCGGCAGTGTTTTTTTGCCGTCCTGAAATCCCTGTTCATACATGATGGTGATGTTAAATGTGTCTGCCCACTGGTGTATTCCGTTTACAATGTCCAGGTTAAAGGAAGATGTCTCATCATAAAGCACTGACAGGGTCTTGTGGTTTTCTCTGGCCATTATATCAAGCAGTCCGATAAACTGGCGGTTGCCAGGCGCATATAACCCGAACAGATAACGGAAATCTCTCTGCCAGGGTTTTCTGGCTGCTGCTGCGCATGCCATCATCACCATCTCATGCTGTTCGCTGATTTCAGAAGCCGCCAGTGTCAGCGGGGTGCTGTATGGAGAAAAAACAAGGTCCACCCGGTCCTGTTCAATGAGTTTTTTGTACAGTGTCCGGGCCAGGTCCGGTCGGCTTTTGTCATCATACAGGATCAGCTTTACCCTACGTCCGAGAATGCCGCCTTTTTGGTTGACTTCATCAGCCCAGAATGTGAACGCTTTTTGTATCATGCCTGAGGGCTCTTGAAATTTGCCTTCCAGAGATACCGTGGCCCCGATGCGGATGGGTGCGGCAGTAACATCCGCAAGACAGACATTGCCGGTCAGGAAAAGAAAACAGGCACAGCTGATAATCCATTTTGCGTGCAATCGCATGAATTCTGTTCCTTTCACAATAATCTAGGGATGGATTGCTGCCTTGTCTGTTGATACATGCTTGTTTGCTGTAAAGTCAAGGCAAAAAGCCGTTAATGCCTGTTGGAAATTGGGGCCAGAAGTTAAATCCATATCTTTTCTCATGTCAAAGGGGCCAGCGCCATGCGCACTTTGGCGGCCAGATCCGTTATGGAAAACGGTTTCTGTAGAAAATGGACACCCGGATCCAGCACCCCATGGTGTGCGATGACATTGGCTGTGTATCCCGACATGAACACAAACTTTAGATCCGGATAAAGGGCGGCTATCCTTTCGGCCAGGTCCCGGCCGTGCATTTTTGGCATGACCACATCTGTGAGGAGCAGGTGAATGCTGCCCTGGTGGTTTTTAGCCAGATCCAGTGCCTCCCCTGGTGTTGCGGCTGCCAGAACTGAATACCCCTGCCTTTCCAGCATCATGCGGGTCATCTGCAAAATAGCTGTTTCATCTTCCACCAGCAGAATGGTTTCAGTGCCACCGGGGATCTGGCCATGGGCCGGCGGGAGATCCTGGTGACCGGTCTGTGACATGTACCTGGGCAGATAGATTTTAAAGGTGGTTCCCTGGCCCGGCTCTGAGTACACATTGATAAAGCCGCTGTTCTGCTTGACTATGCCGTAAATGGTAGCAAGTCCAAGACCGGTGCCCTTGCCCACATCCTTGGTGGTGAAAAAAGGTTCAAACAGATTGTCCTGTGTGTGCCTGTCCATGCCGCAGCCGTTGTCACTCACCGCCAGCATCACAAAATCTCCGGGAATAAACCCCTGATTCCGGGCGCAGTAGTCTTGGTCAAAGGTTTTTTTACCTGTCTCAATGGTGATCTTTCCCACACCGGAAATGGCATCTCTGGCATTTACGCACAGGTTGGCCAGAATCTGATCGATCTGTGAGGGGTCCATTTTCACATACCACAGGTTTTTACAGGGCTGCCAGAGCAGGTCGATATCCTCGCCTATGAGCCTCTGGAGCATTGTGATCATATGTTTGACGGTATGGTTCAGGTTCAGAATTTTCGGGTTAATGACCTGTTTTCTGGCAAATGCCAGCAACTGCTTTGTCAGATCAGCCGACCGCTGGGCAGCGTTGAGAACCTCCTGTAAATTTTTATGCATATTGCCGGATGGGTCCATCTCTTCCATGGCAGCCTGGGTATAGCCCAGAATTACGGTGAGCATGTTGTTGAAATCATGGGCCACACCCCCTGCCAGCCTGCCCACGGATTCCATTTTTTGGGCCTGGGTCAGCTGTGCCTGGAGCTTTTCTTTTTCCTGCTGTGCCTTTTTGCGCTCAGTGATATCCCGGGTGATGGAAAGAATGAGGTCTTCCTTGTTGATGCGCAATATGCGGGCCGACATAAGCGCTGTTTTATTCTCCCCGTTTTTGTCTGTGAATTCTGCTTCCAGGTTTTCAACAATGCCGTGTTTTTTAAGCCCGGCAACCAGCCGTTGTCTGTCTTCGGGGTCGGCCCAGATATCGAGTGCAAGAGAGGATTTTCCCACCACATCCTTTCGGGTATACCCCATAAGTTTAGTGAATCCGTCATTGATGTCAATATAGACCCCGTCTTCCAGCCGGTTGAGATTAATGGCATCCGGGCTTGTCTGAAATGCCAGGCGAAATTTTTCTTCACTCTCCTGCAGGGCTTTTTGCGCCCGTTTTCTTTGTGTAATATCCTGGGCACATACCAGAACCCGTTCCGTGCCGCTGATCTGTAAAAAAGCCGTGGATATCAGCAGGCAGCGCTCTTCTAAAGAACCATTCCGGGGAAACGGCAGCCATGCGCTCACCTCTGTCTGGCTGACGCCGGTTTCAAAGGTGTTCAGAACCGCCTGCCTTACAAGGCATTGGGCACAGGCAGGTCCATACCCGCATCCTTTGGGGTCATCCAGATGGTGCAGGCAGCGCAGGGCTTCTCCCCCGGTCAGTCCGGTCATTTCAGCTGTGGTCCTGTCTGCAAATCTGGCTGCAAATCCGTTGGCCTTTTGTACCTGCCGGTCCCGGTTCAACAGCATCATGGCGATGGGGGCATTTTCATGGATCGCAGACAGTTCCGCCATCAGGTTATGCAGTTTTTCTTCGTCATGTTTCCGGGAGGTTATGTCGTCAACAGCCATGACTGCGGCTTTTGCCCCATCAATCAGCATACTGACCACCTTGTACTTCACCCAGATGTCCGGCAGATTCGGACCGCGGTCCAGAAAGGCTTCTCCTTCCAGAGTCTTTGCATCACTTTTTTCTGAGCAGGCACTGCAGATGGCGCTAAACAGGGGGCATGCCCGGCATTTTGTGCTGTGGCCGCATCCCTGCACTGCTGTTTTGCGGTGTGCGCACCGGATAAAATCCCCGCATTTCATTTTCGCGACAGTTTCCGGTTTTGTGTCGAAAATGGTGTCAGCCAGGGGGTTGGTGTATAACACCCGGGCATCATGGTCAAACACCACAATACCCACCGGCGATGTTTCCAGGATGATCTTCATGGCTGCATCAGACTGCACAGCCTGCTTGTAGACGATATATTCTTCCATTATCCCCTTTGCTGCATCCAGACAGGTTGCTGTGTACAAATAAAGATGTGAATTTTTCTGCCACCAATCTTTTTTTGTGACAATATCAGGTTTATTGATGTATTGGTACCAGAAATTATGGGGACAGGCAAAATTCAGGAAAGGTGCAGATAAGATGTTGACAAATCATTGTGCGAAAATATATATCAATTTTAGAACGGTGCTCGAAAAATGAACTTCATATACTGCATGCTTTACGGCATCGGTGCAGACCACAAGGAGCAGCTAACCGTGAATGGTAAACAACGCATCATCACCGCCCTTGAAAACAAACAGCCTGACTGTGTGCCCCTGTATATCCACGGCATAAACGAGGCCCCCATCATCGGCATCGGCAAACACCTGACGGAAGGACTGCCTGAACCAAAAGATTTCAGGCTCATGAACGACCATGACAAACTCAAGCTGGTGGACACCCTTTTCATGATCCATGAACATTATGATGTTGATGGTATTACCACCTTTGAAACCGGTCATGAAACCCGGGTGGATCCAACCCATGTCGCTGATGGATTCAATGTGGTCTACAGGCTTTCGCCCCACGGTATTCCCGTTCCTGTGGGGCATCCTGTCCCGTCCTTTGAAGCGTTGAAAGCTTACAAACCCCCGGTGCCTGCAGCCGGAGACCTGGGACTTCTGCACCTGGCTGCGGACAGATTCAAAGGAAGCAAAGCCACCTTCTGGCTCATGCGGGGGATTTTTGTCCGCTCCTGGCGGCTGCTGGGCATGACGAATCTGATGATGAACATGGTCAGCAATCCTGCATTTGTCCATGCCGCGGCACAAATGATGCTGGAGTACAACCTGGCGCAGCTTGATCTGCTGGCAGAGGCCGGACTTGACGTCCTGGTCATTGAAGATGATATCGCCTCCACCAGCGGCCCGCTGATATCCCCGGACCATTTTAAAACCTATGTCAACCAATATAACCGGCAGATCGTTGACAAGGCCCACAAAAAAGGAATGAAGGTGGTCAGGCATTCCGACGGCAACCTGTGGCCCCTCATGGATACCATACTTGACACTGGTTATGACGGCATAAATCCCCTGGAACCCCAGGCAGGCATGCATATCAAAAAGATGAAAGCCTTCTGTGGTGATAAGATCTGTCTGCTGGGCAATATCGACTGTGTGGATCTTCTGCCTTCCGGCACGCCTGATCAGGTGGAAACGGCAGTCATTCAGGCCATTGCAGACGGGGGCGCAGGCGGGGGGCTGATCATCTGTTCTTCCAATTCCCTGCACCCCGGGGTGAATCCTGAAAACTGCATCGCCATGTTCCAAGCGGTGCGCAAACACGGGAAATACGAACAAAAAGGCCGGGCATGATGACGAAAAAACAGTCCTGGAAGGTGTTCTGGCTCCTGTTTCTGCTGTACATGTTTGACTACATGGACCGGATGGTCATTGTGTCACTCTTTCCCTTTCTCAAGCAGGATATGGGCATGACCGATGCCCAGTGCGGCCTTCTGGTCTCTGTTGTGTACTGGTCAATCCTGGGGTTTTCATTTCCTGTGTCCATTCTGGTGGACCGCTGGAGCCGCACAAAAAGTATCTCCATCATGGCGGTGGTCTGGAGCATGGCCACCCTGGCCTGTGCATTCACAAAAACATTTCCCCAGCTTCTGGCTGCCAGAACCGCCATCGGCATAGGAGAAGCCGGATATGCCCCTGGCGGTACCGCCATGCTGTCAGCTAGCTTTCCCATGGAAAAAAGGGCACGGATCCTGGGGCTGTGGAATGCATCCATTCCCCTGGGCAGTGCCCTGGGTATAGGCATTGGCGGATTTGTCGCCCATCATTTTGGCTGGCGCCATGCATTCGGACTGGTGGCTGCTCCCGGACTGGTCCTGGCGGTGTTGTTTTATTTTGTCACAGACTATGAAACAGTCAAGCTCACAAAAATTGAAAAAACCGGCAAAGAAACAAAGATGCAGTTTCTGGATATGGCCAGGCAGTTTACCCACAACACCACCCTTTTGTGCAACAACCTGGCATTTGCCATGAATGTGTTTATCACCACCGCACTTCTGACATGGCTGCCCACCTATTTTCACCGGATGAGCGGCATTGCCATGGACAAGGCAAGCATGAAAGCCGGCTCCATCATGCTGCTTGCCATCATCGGGGCACCCCTGGGCGGGTTTCTGGCAGATGCGTGGATGAAAAAAAACAAAAAAGCCAGGCTCCTGTTTCCAGCGGTATCCTCTGTGTTCACAGGTGTTCTGCTGTTTATCGCCTTTGGTTTTTTACAGGGAACCGGTCAGTATATGGTGCTGCTCCTGGTGGGCATCACTGCGGTGGCCTTTGTTCCCTCCGGTGTGGCCGTGACCCAGGATGTGGTTCACCCGGGGCTCTGCGCTGTCTCCTTGAGTCTGAGTATTATCATTCAGCATCTGCTTGGTTCAAGTCTTGCCCCGGTTGTCATCGGCAACCTGTCTGATATGTACGGCATTGACACGGCATTGGCAATCCTGCCGGCATTTGCACTGCTTGCAGCAGCAATGCTGTTTACCGGGTCGTTTTTTTACGAAAAAAATTTGTATACAGACCGGGCGAGCAGCCTTTTACGGTGACACGATGGCGGACAGTTCTTCTTTGGACAGGTGCCGGGGAAGAAATATCTTGAACGTGGTGCCGTTGCCCGGGGTGCTGTCAACGTTGATAAACCCGTTGTTCTGCCTGACGATACCGTAGACCGTGGCAAGGCCCAGGCCTGCAGCCTCACCCATGCCCTTGGTGGTGAAAAACGGCTCAAACAAATTGTCCAGGGTCTGCTTTTCCATGCCGCAGCCGTTGTCGCTGACGGAAAGCACAACAAAATCTCCGGGAACCGCATCGGCATGTTCGGTGGAACCGGCATGGTCAATGGTCATTGTGCCGGTTTCAATGATAATTTTCCCGTCATCTGACACCGCATCCCTGGCATTGACACATAAATTTGCCAGAATCTGGTCGATCTGGGAGGGATCCATTTTCACGGGCCAGATATTTTTGCCCGGATTGTACACCAGATCAATCTCTTCTCCAATGAGGCCCTTGTGGAGCCTGAGCATGGAGTCAATGGTCTGGTTCAGGTCAAGCACTGCAGGGGCAGCGGTCTGTTTTCTGGCAAATGCCAGCAGTTGGCTGGTGACAGCTGCGGAATGCTGGGCAGCTTTGAGAATTTCCTGGAGGCAGTGGTGGGAAAAATCATTGGGGTCTGTCTGGTCCATGGCAAGCTCTGCATTGCCTATGATGACGCTGAGCATATTGTTGAAATCATGGGCCACCCCGCCTGCCAGGTTGCCAACAGATTCCATTTTCCGGGCCTGGTTGATACGGGTTTCCAGGCGTTTGCGCTCTGATACATCCCGGGCGATTCCCAGTATCACCGGGCGGTCATTCATGTGAAACGGACAGGTGCGGATTTCCACAACAATGGTCTTGCCGTTTTTGGTGACCAGGGAGAGCTCATCAGGCCCTGTTGACCGGCCCTGGATGTTTTTTTCCAGAAGATCCAGGGCTTTTGGCGCCTCATCAGGGGGCAGAATACCCAGGGTGAGAAAATTTTTTCCAAAAAAAATTTCCCGGGATACGCCCATCAGGGTTTCAGCAGCCTGGTTGCCGTCAATAAAACTGCCTTCCAGATCGGTCAGGTACATGGCATCCGGGGCCACTTCGAATAACGTTCTGAATTGAAATTCGCTTTGTTTGAGTTTTGTTTCAACCGTTGACCGCTGGCGCATCTCTTTTGACAGTTTTTCATTGGCATGGGCAAGTGCCTCAGCCTGACTGTGCACAGTTGCAGCAGAGCGGATCAGATGTTCCTGGAGCATGCCGGCACCCAGAATAAGGGTGCCGGCCAGAAGGATGAAAACCCCGGCAGCTGTAATCCAGGAAACCAGGTGACCCGTGGTGGCAGGCATTCCCGGGGTTATGGGAAACATGCCGTACACAAAACACAGGCCAGCACCGATCAGAGAAACAAGGCACAGGCCTCCGACAAAAAGGCCGCTGCGTATTCCCAGCAAAACCGTTGCCAGTACAGTGATGCTTAAAAAAATTTCAATCCCTGCACCGGAAAATGAAAAATGCATCAGATTGAAAAACGCTATCACATACAGGCATCCCAGCATCACGCAGGCACTGAAAAAAAAGGGTAGTCGCTTGAACGCCAGTGTGGTGGCAAGCACCAGAAGATACAGCACGATGTATAACATGACACCGCCAATCTGGTTTAGTGCGATGGCTTCAAGACAGGCCATGACAAGCGCAGGCAGACCCAATATGGACAGGGCGATCAGCATGCCTTTCAGCAGCCTTGCGCGCATGGCAGACAGGGAATCAAAGGGATGGATTTGTGTCATTTATATACCGGGTGTTTTTGGGATCATCGAATAATCCAGTTAAAGTAATCTGCGGTTGGAATAATAGCAGAATTTTTCCCGGTGGAACAGGCAAAAATTGTAACAGGCCAGGGCCGCCAGATGTAACCACATCCTGTTCAGCTGCTTGATACCTGCAGGGGGCTATATCAATATATGTCACCTTGCATCTCTATGCGGTTCCACTGTGTAACAGCCAGAAGCAGTGTTCAGGAGGACAGATTGTATCAAGATCCCGTCATTCTGCAAGGCTGACTGTCCAAGCCTTTCGCATATCCTTGGGAAAAAATCCAGTGGTTTTAGAATATATGCTTGACATTGGATAATTGTATACAGTACACAATATCATGCCACCTGTCATAAAAAATGGTAAACCCGTTGGTTCACAGCCTTGCTGCACAAGCAGCAGGCTGCCCGAATTTCATATTTTAAGGATATGCCATGACTGCAAAATCACATGAAAAAGAGCTGGAAAGGCTGAAAAGCCTTCAGCAAAAGGCATTGATGGGGGGGGGTGAAAAATCCATGGACCGCCACCATGCTGCCGGAAAACTGACTGCCAGGGAACGGCTGGGTATTTTGTTTGATACAGACAGTTTTGTTGAACTCAATGACTTGGCGGAAAGCCAGTGCATGGAATTCGGCATGGAGAAACGCAAGGTGCCCGGTGACGGCGTGGTGATCGGATATGGCAATGTCGACGGACGGCTGGTGTTTGCCTATGCCCAGGATGTTACGGTTCTTGGGGGATCAGTGGGCACCATCCACGGACAGAAAATCTGCCGGATCATGGATGAAGCCCTGAAAGTCAAGGCCCCGGTGGTGGGGCTGTTTGATTCCGGCGGGGGCCGCCTCCATGAAGGATTTTTTGCTTCCAAAGGGGTGGCAGGCATGTTTTTCAGAAACACGGCCGCATCCGGGGTGATTCCCCAGATATCGTGCATCATGGGCCCCTGTGCCGGGGTGTCTGTGTATTCCCCGGCATTGACAGATTTTATCGTGATGATTGAAAAACAAAGCCAGATGGTGATCACCGGCCCCAAGGTGATCCATGATGTCACAGGAGAAAAAGTGACCATAGAGGAGCTTGGGGGGGCGGATGTGCACAGCAGAATAACCGGACAGGCCCATTTTGTTGCACAGTCTGAAGAACAAAGTATCAGCCTCATCCGGTATCTGCTCAGTTTTCTGCCTGAAAACCATGAACAGGCCCCGCCTGTCTTTCCCTGTGACGATGATCCATCCCGCAAAAATCCCGTGCTCACCGATATCGTACCGGCTGATTTTAAAAAAGCCTATGACATGCACAAGGTAATAGAAGAAATTGTGGACAACCATGCATTTTTGGAGGTCCTGCCGGAATTTGCCCGCAACATCATCACCGGATTTGCCCGCATGGACGGAAATACCGTGGGCATTGTGGCCAACCAGCCCTCGGTCATGGCCGGGTGCCTGGATTATCAGTCAGCAGACAAGGCAGCCCGGTTCATCCGGTTCTGTGACTGTTTTAACATCCCGCTGGTGAACCTGGTGGATGTACCGGGATATTTTCCCGGGGTAAAACAGGAATATGCCGGCATTATCCGGCACGGTGCCAAAATGCTGTATGCCTATGCAGAAGCCACCGTGCCCAAGATCACCCTGGCTTTGCGAAAAGAATACGGCGGGGCGGTTATGGCCATGTGCTGCGCCGGCATGGGGGTGGATTTGATGATGGCCTGGCCCGTTGCCCAGCTGGTGGTGCTGGATACCACGGCTGCGATTAATATCATCTACCGCAAAGAGATCCAGGAAGCGGATAATCCGAAAGAGTTCAAGGATAAAAAGATTCAGGAATATGATTTTCGGTATTCCAATCCCTTTCATGCCGCCTCCAACATGCTGGTGGACAGAATTATTGCACCAGCTGAAACCAGAAGCCAGATCATAAAGGGCCTGGCCATGCTTAAAAACAAAAAACGGCCTGTACCTTTCCGGCGGCATGGAAATATTCCTTTATAATTGCCATGGCCCGGAATGAAAGAAAATAGTACAGGTCCTGTAAAATGGGGGAGTGCAGGCATATGATACAGGCAATGACATAAAACACGGTATGGACAAGGAGACGGATCAGTGGATTTTTTATTGTCAAAAGAGCAGCAGTCAATTCAGAAAGCAGCCAGGGAATTTGCCAGGGGGGAGTTGGCACCTGTGGGCCGTGAACTGGACCTGACGGAAACCTATCCGGATGAGATAGTAAACAAAGCAAAGGAGCTGGGCCTTATCGGGTTGTTTGTGCCGGAAAAATTCGGCGGTCCTGGACTGGGATATCTGGAGCAGGCCATTGTGTTGGAAGAGCTGTGGAAAGTTGATCCCGGCATCAGCCAGCAGCTGTGCTCCCTGACATTCGGGGCGGAAGAGTTTCTGCTCTTTGGCACCGATGAACAGGGCAAACGGTTTTTAGATCCCATATTCAACGGAGACGGGGTCATGGGCTTTGCCATCACCGAGCCGGATGCCGGATCCGACACTTTGTCCGCCGCCACCACTGCGGTAAAAGATGGCAGTGAATGGGTGGTCAACGGTTCCAAGGTGATGATCGGTAACGGTACCAAAGGCACATTTCTGCTCATCTTCTGCCTGACAGACCCGGATAACGCCTCCCGGTCCAAACGCCACAGCATCATCGCCGTGGAAACCGACCGCAAGGGCTATAAAGCCGAGCCCATGCACGGCAAAATGGGGCTGCGCTGCTCGGACACGGCAGCGGTGTACCTGAACAATGTCCGGGTGCCGGAAGACAATCTCATCGGCACCCCGGGGAACGGATTCCACCAGCTCATGGCCTTTTTTGACCGCAGCCGGGCCTATGTTTCCGCTCATGGGGTCGGACTGGCCCAGGGTGCCCTGGACATGGCGGTCAAACATGTAAAGGTTAGAAAACAGTTTGGAAGGCCCATCGGCAGTTTCCAGGGGGTGCAGTTCAAGATTGCGGACATGGCTGTGAAGATCGAACTGGCCAGAAACATCATGTACAAGGCAGCCTGGCTTCTGGACAACGGCACGCCCGACACCCATGTGACAGCCATGGCCAAGCTGTATGCATCCCGCATCGCCGTGGAGGTGGTGGATGAGGCGTTGCAGCTTCACGGCGGATACGGGTATTTTGACGATTATGATATCGAGCGCTTTTACCGGGCAGCCAAGGTGCTGGAGATCTACGAAGGGGCCAAGGAGATTGAAAAAATGATCATCGGCCGTACTATTGTGGGCCGGTAAAATGGGGGCCGTTAAAAGATGCTGCATTTGCGCTTGACAGGGATAAATTGTATACTGTATACATCAAATAAATCGCGAGGACTTCTATGAAACAAGCGTTTTTACTGGGAAACGGCGCCATGGCCTTAGGGCTTCTGGAAGCAGGGTGCCAGGTGCTGACTTCCTATCCGGGCACCCCGAGTTCGGAAATTCTGCCGGAAACCGTGCGGTTTGCAAAGGCAGCAGACCTGAACACGGTCATTGAATGGTCGGTGAATGAAAAAGTGGCTTTTGACAATGCTTTTGCCGCAGCCATTTCCGGAAAACGGGCAGCCTGCTGCATGAAGATGGTGGGGTTGAACGTGGCAGCAGACTCCTTTATGTCTGCCGCCTATATCGGCAACATCGGCGGGCTTGTGGTGATCTCCTGTGATGATCCCGGGCCCCATTCCTCCCAGACAGAACAGGATTCCAGGTTCATGGCGCGCATCGCCAAGGTGCCGGTGCTGGACCCGGCCAGTCCCCAGGAAGCCAGGGCCATGATCAAAACAGCGTTCGAGATTTCCGAAGAATTCCAGGTGCCGGTGATGGTGCGGCCGGCCATCCGTATCTGCCATGCCCGGCAGAATATTTCCTATGAAGAATTGAAAAGCAACTTGACCCCGGCTGTTTTTACAAGAGAGCCCACCCGGTGGGCATCCACCCCGAAATTCCGGTTTCTCCAGCACAAGACCCTCAATGAAAAACATCTGAAAATTGCAGAAAAATTCAACACCCTGGTACCCTACAACCGGCACACTATCCAGCCGGAACAGTCATTTGCGCTGGGTGTTGTGGTTGGCGGTGTGCCCTCGGCCGTGGTGAGCGATTTGTGTGCAGAATTCAACAGAACCGATATTCCCATGCTCAAGCTGGGGGCGCCATATCCTTTTCCTGAAGGATTGGCCAGCCAGTTCATGGATGCCTGTGACCGGGTCCTGGTCATTGAAGAAACCGATACAGTCATCGAATATATGCTGCGGGACAGGCACAAAACCTGGGGACGGCTCACCGGCCATGTGCCCATGGAAGGAGAGCTGGTACCTGAAAAAATTGAAGCAATCCTGAACCAGGCCCTGGTTGAAAGCAGTCTGCCGCCTTTGTCCGATACTGAGAGCACAAAGGCCGGATTCGCCCTGGCAGCATCTTTGGATCTGCCTGTCCGCAAACCCACCCTGTGTCCGGGCTGCCCCCACAGGGCATCCTTTTATGCCATCCGCAAGGCGGTACCCAAAGCCATCTATCCCTCGGACATCGGGTGCTATACCCTGGGGTCCAACCTGGGGGGCGTGGATACTGTACTGGACATGGGCGCGGGTATTACCCTGGCCTCGGGCTTCTGGCATGCGTTTCACCAGGACGGGGAGGACAAACCCATTGTTGCCACCATGGGAGATTCCACCTTTTTCCATTCCGGCACCACCGGCCTGATCAATGCGGTGTACAATGACGCCCGGTTTGTCCTGGTGATCCTTGACAACGGCATCACCGCCATGACCGGCATGCAGCCGGCCATCACCCAGGGTGTACGGGTGGACGGCAGAAAAGGCAATGCCATTGCTTTGGAAACCATTGTCAAGGGCTGCGGGGTCGATTATATCCAGGTGGTGGATCCCTATGACATCGACCACACCATTGATGAGATCAAAAAAGCCCATGCATGGGTCCTGTCCCCGGAAGGGGGCATTGCCGTAGTCATTTCCCGGCACCCCTGTGTCATCGGGCTGCGGGACCAGGCCCTGCCGGAGATTTTCGATGTGGAGATCACCGATGAATGTGATGACTGCGGCCTTTGCCACCAGCGGTTTGAATGCCCGGCCATGGTGAGAAATCCTGAAAAGAAAAAAACCGAAATTAATCCGGTGCTGTGTTCCGGGTGCGGGGTGTGCCTGCACATCTGTCCCAAACATGCGGTGCAGACCGTTTCATAAAGGAGAGGATATGAAAACCTGTAATTTTGTATTGAGCGGCCTGGGGGGGCAGGGCATATTGTTCATGACCAAAATCCTGGCCCAGACCGCCCTGAACAAGGGATACAATATCCTGGGGGCGGAAACCCACGGCATGGCCCAGAGGGGTGGATCTGTGGTGTCCCATCTCAAGATCGGCGATG
>JAABSB010000058.1 GCA_011390615.1 Desulfotignum sp.
AAGCTAAATTTTTCTGACGGTTAACAAGTTCATGTGTGGATCAGCATACCCTTCACGAAAGAATTATCTAACTGTATATTATGCTAAAATGAAGGATGTGCAGAACTGTTTGTCACCTTTATATCTGAGCTCTTTCCATTTTTGAAATGGCACAAACAAAACCAGATCTGCATTTTTTCCAATTGTCAAATCTCAACCATCTTGCAAATATCATGAAGTCTGCCAAAACACAATTATTGGTTTTCCAAACTCAACCATCAGCTATCATAGAAGTTTAAGATACGCAACAATTCATATTTTAATGTCGTTTTTTCAATCCCTGACTCAGCCATAATCTACAAATTGCTGAAAATAGTACAAGACAGTCTGCTTAAACTGCGGAAAAACTTGATTAATGTAGTCATTTGTGCAACTTTGACAGATAAAGACAATGATGTAATAAAAACAATCGCTGTTCTGTAAAGGATAGGCATATGGCAATGGCTGTTTCTGCGCTTGTTGCAGGGCTGATACTCCTTGTGTGGAGCGCGGATCGGTTTGTGGAAGGGGCTGCTGCCACTGCCCGGTATTTTAGCATGCCCCCGCTTCTCATCGGCATGGTGGTCGTGGGGTTCGGCACCTCGGCCCCGGAGATGGTGGTTTCTGCCCTGGCGGCATTACAGGGCAGTCCCGGAATCGCCCTGGGAAATGCCTATGGATCCAACATCGCCAATATTGCCCTGATTCTGGGGATTACCGCATTGATCAGCCCCATCATGGTGCATTCCGCGGTGCTGCGCAAGGAACTTCCGATACTGACTCTGGTTACGGCAGGTTCCGTGTTTCTGATGGCAGACCTTGTGCTTTCCTTTTCTGATGCTGTGATGCTGCTGGTATTGTTCGCCGGTCTGATGGGCTGGACCATCATGCAGGGGATCCGGCAGAACGCCGATCCTCTGGCAGCCCAGGTGAATGCACAGGCAACAAATCGGGCCATGTCCCTCAGGCGGTCTGTTTTCTGGCTGTTTGCCGGGCTGGTCCTGCTGATCGCAAGCTCCCGCATGCTGGTGTGGGGGGCGGTACAAATTGCGCGCATCTTCCATGTGAGCGACATGGTCATCGGCCTGACCATTGTGGCAATCGGAACATCCCTGCCGGAACTGGCTTCCTCTGTCATTGCGGCACGCAGGGGAGAACATGATATTGCCCTGGGCAACGTGCTGGGGTCCAATCTTTTCAACACCCTTGCCGTGGTAGGGATCGCAGGTACCATTCATCCATTTGGGGTGGAACCGGCCACCCTGTCACGGGACATGGTGGTGATGGGTGGGTTGACCCTGTCTCTCTTTGCCATCGGTTACGGATTCAGAGGCAGACAGGGCCGGATAAATCGGTTTGAAGGGGCTGTGCTGCTGGCGGTGTATCTTGGGTACACCATCTATCTGCTCAGCACGGTGATTATACCCCATCCATGATCCGCAGCGCCTGCCATTTTTTTTAGCAAGCAGTTATCTGAATCAACGGTTACATCTTCAAGATCATGAACACATAGTCCCCGTCATTGAAATCAATGGTCAGGTTGGCGCCTCTGGCTTCGGCATACCGGATCCAGAAGGGACGGTCAGATACGCCGCATTCGTAGTCGGGGTAGGATTCGCCGGTTTTGTTGTTTTTCCATGACAGGATCATGGGAGCATCGCATTTTTTAAAAGCCATGTCTTTGGCCATCTGTTTGGCGGTAGAAAAATCAAAGCCATCGTCTATGACGTTCAGGTGGATGGTTTCCTGGGTCTGGTTTTCCGGGTTTATATGGATCTGGGCCATGTAGGCCTCCTGTCAGTTGGGGTTTTTGGGGCAGCGGGGTGGTTACCGCCATTGCCCCTTTGAAAAAAATATAATACAACATGACAGAATTACCATGAAATATTTACAGGCAGGGGAGGATAGATGATCGATTTTCAAGGCCGGGCAGCAGTGGTGACCGGGGCCGGGGCCGGCATTGGTCGGGCCTATGCCCTGGAACTGGCCCGTCGGGGGGCTGCAGTTGTGGTCAACGATATCGGCCGGACAGAAGACGGGCAGTTCTGTGCTGATGAGGTGGTGGATGAGATCCGGGCCGCCGGGGGACAGGCTGCAGCAAGTCACGCATCCGTGGCAACCATGACGGGTGGGCAAAAGATTGTGCAGAAAGCTGTGGACCGGTTCGGCCGACTGGACATCCTTATTAACAATGCCGGGATTCTGCGGGACCGGACCTTCATGAAAATGACGGAACAAGAGTGGGATGCGGTGATCAATGTCCATCTGAAAGGCGCTTTCTGCGTGACCCAGCCGGCGGTGCGGCAGATGAAGCAGCAGCAGTACGGCCGGGTGGTGTTCACCGCCTCCACATCCGGCATGTACGGCAATTTCGGCCAGTCTAATTACGGGGCTGCCAAGATGGGAATCATCGGGCTCATGAACACCCTGAAGCTGGAAGTCAACCGGTACGGTATTCTGGTGAACACGGTGGCCCCCAACGCGGATACCGGCATGACAGCGGGGGTGTTTTCCTATGATGTGGCCCGCAGGATCCGGCCGCAGTTCAATGTCCCTCTGGTGGTGTACCTGTGTTCAGATCAGAACCCGGTATCCGGCATGGTGTTTGCCATGAGTGCGGGCTGGTTTGCCCGCTCTGCTATGGTGTCGGGCAAAGGGGTATGCATCGGCGATACCGAAAGATCCATTGCGGCCGAAGAGATCCAGGAGCGGTTCGATGAAATTTGCGCCATTGACCGGGTGAGAGAATTTGGCACCTGCGGGGAGATTTATCAGTTAGGCCGCCCTCTGACCGGGCGGTGAACCCCGGGGGCATAATAGAGGCATTGCACAGAACGCCGCTAGAAAACAACGGTACCGGATCATCCTGCCGCCACACCTCCCGGACGGTCGATAAAGACTAAGGACAGGCGGTTGCGGTCAAGGCAGTGTTTCAAACAAGGCATATCAATTAATTCAACAATGCGGTTATCCCTGTGTTTTTATGTTCAACAGGCCGGTTGATATGGGTCTTTTTCCCCTGTTCCATGCCCTGGTAGAAAGCATTTTTATCCATTCGGAAGGATGACCGGTCTTTTCTTAACCGGGGAAATAACCGCGTTTTTTCAAAGTTGTTTTCTGCACGGCATTTGACACGCAGCGCTTTGACTGCAGCAACCGGCAGGGACGTATCTGCATTGATTTTGGCATCATTATGTTCATTGAACACCATCTCATGGTTGGATCTGATGCCCTGCATGAATCCGGAATCAAAAGCTACCTTTCCCGTCCGCTGGCCGGCATGTTTTTTTTGGAAATGCTTCCACAACGCTTTGGATGTATTCAAAAGAAACCAAAAAACATATTCAGCGACCACCAGAGCTTCTTTCTTGCCTATCAGGACCCCGGCCTTATATTCTTCATCGGTTTCGGCATCATAGATGGTTGCGGTCACACAATTTATAAAATAATATTCTTCCAAAAAACTCAGGATCAGCTTTTCAATGGTTTCCATACGTTTTTTGCCGGTCCGAAGATACACATATTTGATATCTGAAGCATCGGTTTCATCTTTGGCAATTCGATCCAGATTGTATTTGTTCAGCAAATAGTTGGCTTTCCTGGATGCGGCCCGGGCTTCAGATTCTACACTTGACTGCCCCAATGCCAGCAATTTTTCCACCCGCCGCAGCATGGTTTGCGCCTTTTCCGGCAAGGTACCCATAAAGGCCGCCAAATGTTCCTTTTGATGGCTGCCGCTTCCTGCAAAACACGGGTGCACCCCCAGTATTTCACAGGCAGTTTTGAAAGTTTTTCCATGACAGTCTGCATTATCAAAGTATGCACTCACATATTGATGGGCCATTTCATGTTTTAATATTTCCAGGACGGTCTCCCAGGGGTTGTTTTCTATTAAATGCCTGGAAATGGAAATTGTTTGATTGTCCGGGGTCCAATATCCCAATCTGTTTTTACCGGCAACGATGCTGATAACCGGCGTGGGCAGTGAAGCGCTTTGTTGGTAACAGATCCTGCGATGTTCTTTCTGCAGTTGTTTCGCCCAACGGATTTCGATATCTTTTGTGTTGTTTTGCATTCATTTACTCTGGGGTTTGGGGGTTTTGGGGCTGCGGTACGGTTACCGCCATTGCCACTTTGGAAGAAATATAATACAACATGACAGAATTTCCATGAAATATTTACAGCAGGGGAGGCAGGATGATTGATTTTCAGGGCCGGGCAGCAGTGGTCACCGGAGCCGGTATCGGCCGGATCTGCTGGTGTGTTTTGTTCTGGTTTCTAATTAACGCCTGCTTTCCCCCGGGCAGTGCGGCCGGACAGACAGATCTTGTGGAAAAAGACAGGGATCTTTCTGCGTTGATTCACCAGGTCAAAACCGGTGTGGTGGCCATCGGCACCTACTACTTCAATGATAAGCCGGCTGTAAGGTTTTCAGGCACCGGGTTTGTCACAGGAGACGGGACAAGAATCATCACCAGCAAACATGTGATTGACGGCATCAGGGAAAAAGAAAGGCTTTTTCATCTGCGGATATTTCATGAAACCCTGCCTGACAGAGGCATCAAAGCCACAGTACTTGCAGAAGACGGATTTCATGACCTGAGCGTTTTGCAGATTAAAGGAAATAGACTGCCGGCCCTTTTGCTGGCCGAAAATGCCACAGTAAAGGAGGGCCATGCCATTGCTTTCACAGGGTATCCCATCGGGTTTATTCTGGGACTGAATCCCACCACCCATACCGGCATCGTCTCGGCCATTGCCCCCATGATTCTGCCAAGTCCCAGTGCAAAGATTATTGACGGGGAGATCATCCGGCACCTGAAGACCCCGTTTGATGTTTATCAGCTTGATGCTGTCGCCTATCCGGGAAACAGCGGCAGCCCGGTCTACAGAATCGCCACAGGCCAGGTGGTGGGGGTAATCAATATGGTTTTTGTCAAAGGCAAAAAAGAACATGTGTTAAAAGATCCCACCGGCATTACCTATGCCATCCCCGTCACCCATGTCCATGCGCTGGAAAAGACTTTGGACGCAGGCGGTTCCAACTGATTTTTCAAAGGATGACGGTTTCAGATATCCGGCCGCAGTACCCGGATACGTCAAAGGTGCGCTCGGAAAACCGCACTTGACCGTTTTTTCCCATGAGGATCACCGAAGATGAGCGGGTGCCGTAGGTTGTTGAACGGATAAAAACAGGTGACAACAGCCGCTCCCACGCCGGGCCGATGCCGGTATCCGGCAGCAGCGCGTCCGGTGCCGGCTGTTGGTCCGCCAGGAGGGTGAAAATCGCCTCTTCATTCACCAGATCCTGTTCCATGAGAGATGTGAGCCCTTTTCTGGTTTTTTTCACCTTGGGCCAGTCAGTGTCCAGCAGGTGGTTGCTCAGGCCGTACACCCCGGCACAAAGGCGCTGGATACGGTCCTGGTAATTGGCATAGTAAAAGAGACCGGTGCCGTCCTTTACCATCAGATTGAAACCATTGTATGCTTCAGCAGATTGCCGGATTTGCTCCAGATATTTTCGTGCAGAAGTGTCTGAACACAGAAAATCACCCACCAGCGCCCCCCTGGACGGGGCATTTTGCTTTGTCCTGGAGGGATCACGAAAATTGGTGATGGCGGCAAATCGCCCGGTATCTGTGATGCCCATCCATGTACCGCCGGCCTGCAGGTCCTGTCCGGCAAGCACATGGGGATGGTCTTTCCACCAGCCCAGGGGTGCTGTGGGCCGGTCAAAAAATTCATCCCGGTTGGCACCGATAATCAGGGGATATGCAGGATGGATGTTGTATGCAAAAACAATCAGGCACATGGGTATGTTTTACAAATTCTCCAGCCGGTACTGGTTTCTTCCCCCCTGTTTGGCCCGGTAGAGCAGCTGGTCTGCCTTGTTCAGAAACCACGTGCCGGGAATGGCGTGGTTCGGCGTAGCTGAGATACCGCCGATGCTCACGGTCAAAAACGGGGATACCCTGGAATCATGGTTGGGAATTTTCAGTTCCTGAATCCGGGTCAGCATGATTCGGGCCAGCTGTTCTGCACCGGCACGGCCTGTACCCGGAAGTACAATAGCAAACTCTTCTCCCCCGTAACGGCCCACAAAATCACCGGGTCTGCCCAGCAGGCTTTCAATGGTTTTAGCCACGGTTTTCAGGCAGTCATCTCCTTGGAGATGGCCGTACCGGTCATTAAAGGGTTTGAAAAAATCGATGTCCAGCATCATCAGGGTCAGCACCTGGCCGCTCCTTTCACACCGTTTCCACTCATTTTCCAGAACCGTGTCAAATTTTCTCCGGTTGGGAATACCGGTAAGCCCGTCCAGATAGGATATGGTTTCCAGTTTTTTATTGGCGGTTGTCAATTCCTTGTTCAGTGCGGCAAGCCGTGTATTATACCGGGAAACCGATATATGGCGGTATACGGCAAAAAAACCGACGACCCCCATGACCAGCAGGATTTTCCATAACAGGCTGTAGTCAAATCCCTGCTCATATTTCAGTGTCATCCAGGTTTGAAAAATGTGTTTTTTTTCTACATCTGTCAGGGATTGGATGGCTTTTTCAAAAATGCCGTGCAGCATGGTATCGTTACTGGAAATACCGGTCCGGAAACTGATCTGGTGGGGCAGTTCTCCTGATATTTTCAGGTCCACCATTTCCTTTTCCTGGATATGAAAACCGATTTTTGGGGCCGTATCCACCAGGGCGAAAAAAGATCCGTTCTGAACGGCGGCAAGCCCTTTTTCAACTGTATCAACAGCGATGAAATTGATTTCAGGGTACCGGGTTGTCATATCATGGAAAAATGGGGCAGTTCTGCTGATGCCTATGGGTTTTTCCGCAATGGTTTCAATGGTATCTATATACAGGGCTTTGCTGTCTGTGGCAATGACAAGGGGATATGCCGTATAGGGTGTGGTGGGGGTTACCAGGTCTGCATCCATATCTTTTCCGGTCACCATGGAAACAATATCGCAGGCACCTGTTTTGATATGTGTGGCAGCATCATCGGTAGAAACGGTTTTAACAGCCTGAACAGGCACCCCGATTTTTCTGCCCATAAGATCATAGAAATCGGCAAGAATCCCCTGATAGTTTCCATTTGCATCTATGCCCTCAAAAGGGTGAAAATCTGCCTGCACGCACATGGAGATGTGGGTTTTGCCGGCCAGATAGGCTTTTTCCGCCCGGGTCAGCGTGACCATGTCGCCGGTCTGTTCCATGCTGCCGATCCATTTGTTCACAATGGCATCATACTGGCTGGAATCAACCTGTTTCATGGCTTTGTCAAGGATGCCTGCCAACAGGGTCCAGTCCTTTCTGACAGCCATATAAAGCGGCAGGTCCCTGTTCAGTGTGATTTCAGCAGCCACATGCACATTGTTGAGAAACTGTTTTTTGATGATGTAGTTGATGATACCCAGAGATCCGATAAATCCGTCTGCTTTTCCCAGGGAAACCTGTTTCAACCCCTCTGCGGGATTTTTCACCAGTATATAATCATAATCCGGATGTTGTTCCATGACACTTTCCGTGAGGGTGTATCCTGCAGGTACGGCAATTTTTTTATTTGTCATGTCTGCAAGGGAATCAATCCCAGGCATATTTTTTCTGGTGACAAGGACGTTGATCAGCTGGATATAGGGACTGGTAAAAGATAAAAATGTTTCTCTGTCCGCACTTTTCCATAACCCCGGAAACAGATCGATCTGTTTTTTGCGGCCTTTTTCCAGAAGCTCCGACCAGGTGTATCCATTGATGAACTCCAGTTCAACACCGATGATATTTGCAAGCAGTGTGATATAATCAATGGCAAAACCGGCTGGCTCTCCATTTTGTATAAAATCAAACGGGGGCCAGTCCAGCTCATTTGCCACCCGGATTTTGGGGTGGGTTTCAAGAAAGGTTCTTTCCTCACGGGTAAGTTGCAGTTCCTTAACAAAAGAATTCCTGTTTTCTCCCAGCCATTTGTGCTCAAGGGCCGCAATATCACCGGGGGTGATTGTCAAAAGGGCTTTTTCAAGCATCTGGTGCAGGACGGGCCAGTCTTTTCTGACCATGATGTGCAAAGACTTCTGGTCGTTGTTGTCATACTGGCTGAACCAGCCGGACACTTTCAGTCCGGACAGGAAATTTTTTTTGATCAGGTAACGTGCAACTGCTGACAGTTCAATGGCGGCATCAGCTTTTCCATTGGATACCGCAGCAAATGCCTCCTCAATATTTTTAACCGTCAGCAGATTGATGTCCGGATGGTTGTCAGTCAGGTATGTTTCATATGCCCATCCCTTGGGAACGGCAATGATTTTTCCGGTCAGGTCGGCAATATCCAGGATGCCGGGTGCATGGGCCGGCACAACAAAGACGGTTTTATCCTTATAGAATGGCCGGGTGAACAGGCCGAACTGCCAGCGTTCCTGGCTCATATAAGCGGATTGCAGCACATCCAGCTCTTTGTTTTTGAACATCTTGAGCAGTTCATTCCACCGGTATCCGTTTATGTATTCAAAAGTTATTCCAAGCCGGGATGACAGCATATCCATCAGGTCAATGCTGAGTCCGAAGGGTTGGTCCCCCACGGCAAAATCAAAGGGAGGCCAATCCATTTCATTGCTCACCCGGATGACTGGATGGTCTGCAACAAATGCTTTTTCCTGTTCAGTGAGCTTTAAAAAAGGCCTGGTATCTGCATACCCTGCAGGCAGATATCCACACAGAATAAAAAAAATCAGCGCAGCTATGGAAAGATGCAGACAATGTTTTTGGGATTCCGGCATGAAAGACTGTCCACTCCAGTGAGATTGTATTACATTTAAGGTGCAGCATACCATAAAGATGCGTGGGAGCAAACAACCTGATGCATCTTTATCCCATTAAACCCGGCAGCCATAATGCCAGGGCCGGCCATATGATGATCATGGCCATGGCCACCATGTCACATCCGATAAACGGCAGGGCCGCATAACAGATGTCTTTTATGCTGATATCATCGCCTGCCACCCCTTTCATGACAAACAGCATCATTCCGAACGGCGGGGTTGTCATACCCATTTCAAAGTTTATGAGCATGATGATGCCGAACCAGACCGGATCAAATCCCAGCATATGGACAATGGGCATGAATATGGGAAGGCAGATCATCATAATGGAGATGGTTTCCATGAACATTCCCAGGATAAAGACAGATCCCTGCATACCGATCAGGATAAGCAGCGGGTGTACGTTAAGCCCCTCAATGACCGCAAGCAGCCCCTGGGTTGCGCCAGTAAATGCAAGGATACTGCTGAATGTCTTGGAAGCGGCAATAATCATGAATACCATTATGGTTATTTCCAAGGTTCCTTTCATGGATGCCATGAGCATTTTCCAATGCAGCCGGCCATAGCACAGCGTTACAACCAGGGTGGCCATGACTCCGGAAGCAGCTGCCTCTGTGGGGGTGGCAGCGCCCATAAGCATCAATCCCAGGACCATGAAAATGATAAATACCAAAGGAAAGGCATATTTTATCGTACCCAGGATTTTGTCTTTCAAGCTGGTTTTTGACACCTCATACCGGGGAGCAAGGGATGGGTTCAACCAGCAGCGGACAATGATATAGGCGGTATAGAGGGTGCCCATGAGCAGTCCGGGAATGGCCCCGGCCACCAGCAGTTTTCCCACAGAAATATGGGCAATGCTCGCCAGGACAACCACTAGAGAAGAGGGGGGGATCAGCATGGCAAGTCCGCCCACACCGATGATGGGTCCGACAGCCATGGGTGTTTTATATCCGCGCGCTTTCATTTCTGGAAGCAGGGTTGTCCCAAGCATGGCAGTATTGGCTATGCTTGAGCCGCTCAAGGCGGAAAAAATGGTGCCGCCGGCAGCGGCAAGAAGGCTTAACCGTCCGGGCAGTCTGCCCAGCCATTTATCAATAACGTCAATGGTGTTGTTGGCCAGCTTTGACTGGAACATGAGTTCACCCATCAGGATAAACAAAGGAATCGGTGCCAGCGTGAATGTGGAAAGAGACGAAAAAATCTGGAGGGTAACCTGCTGCAGCCCCCCCGGGCCCATAAAAAAGATAATGCCCAGAAGATCAATGGCCAGAAAGGAAAAAGCAATGGGAAATCCCAGAAGCAGAAGAAAAATCAGGCCAAATACAAAAAAGGAGAGAACAAGATACCATTCCATGCCTGCTACGACCCCCGGTTCATGGAAAAATCATTTTCAGGGGTCCTGCGCAGGCGGTTGGCTGTGGTGAAAAACTGCCGTGCAAACTGTAAAACAAGGGCAAAAAAACCAATGGGTATGACCATAAGAATGATATATTTTGGTACATCAACCGCCTGCACATCCACAACCCCTCTCTGGAACTGTTCAATGGTTACCCGGGTGCCGTACCAGAGAAAGACCAGACACAGCAGCATGCCCAGCAGGCTGTGGAAAAGGCGGAACCAGGATTGTTTTTTTGGGGACAACCGTCCTGTCACAAGATCAATGGACACATGTTTGTCTCTTTTGAGCACCCAGGCAGTACCCAGAAAGGTGATCCACAAAAGGGCGTATTCATTGCACTGCAATACCCACAAAGGAGAGGAAAATCCTGTTAACCGTGAAAAGATGGTGTAGCTGATGGAGAAGGTCACAAAAAGAAGAAGCACCCCTGCAAAAAAAGCCATGGTTTCCAGCAATTTGTCGATCGCTTTATTCAAGAAGGTCTCTCCATCTCAAATTACAAATTATTGTGACACCAGTTCTTTGAGCCTGGGCCCGTTTTCAGGCGCTTTTTGTATGACAATGTCCCACAATTGCTCATATGCAGCATCTTCAAATTTTTTTGCCTCATCCGGCGGCAGGTCGATAAATGTGATGCCCTGTTCCTTAAAGGCTGCAAACTCTTTTTCCACATGGGCCTTTCCCCGGTCAACAGCATGGTGCTCGGCCTGTTCATGTGTCTGGATCAAAAGGGTTTGCAGGTGGGCAGGTAGCTGGTCCCATTTGGATTTATTCACGAGCACAACATTCACTGCCATGTAAAAATTTGTGGTAACGATATGTTTGGTAACCTCATGCCATCCCCAGTCCCTGATAAGGCCGGCCGGCCAGATAAAGCCGTCAGCCAGGCCCCGCTCCAAGGCCGTATACACATCCGGGGGCGGGATGACAAGCGGCTGGGCCCCCAGTGCCTTGAGAAAATTTATATGGGTGGGTGAACACCGGATCTTGAGGCCGGAAAGATCCGCACTGCTGATGGGCTTGTTCAGATACAGGGTAAATGGTATTCCGGATCCCATACGTCCCAGGTAAAAACTGTTGAGTTTCGATGCATGGCCTTTGTTCAGCAGGTCATTGACCCCGTTGGCCCGTTCCTCCCAGGGTTTTATCTTTGTCAGACTCAAGGCATTTACTTCCGGCAGGACCGATGTATAGTACCCGTCTGTTGTGAAAACCATATCAACCAGACCATTTCTCAGGGCTTCCACCTGTTCGCTATTGGGAATCACTTCAGGTCCGCCCAGGTATTGGATGTCAAGCGCACCTGGATATTGTTCTGCAATATTTTTTTCCACCATATCCAGAAAAACCATGAAATTCTGCACCTCAAATACGGTTTTGGGCCAGGCACTTACCGCTCTGAGCTTTATTGTTTTGGCGGTGGCTTCCCCGACCCCGGTAAAAATGGATAAAAGAACCGCACACAGACACACAATTACAAATTGTTTTAATCTGACAGATTTTTGCATGCTATCTCCTTTGGTTAATGCCATTTTATGGTTGTTAATTGAGAACATCAGGATAATGATTCCAGACATGGGCTAAAAAGTGATCACAGTAAATCCATTTGCCAGAAATTCTCCCATGGCAGGGTGACCGGCCATATCCCCGATCAAAGGGATGCCTTCATTTTCCATGGCTTCGGTGGCCTTGAGTTTGGCACTGCATGCCTTGCAGGCCCCGTGGATGATCCCCAGAGATTTGGCCTTTTGAAAGGGTTTGGATAAAAAATGGCCCGGTTCCGCCATTTTTTCCACCAGGGTGACGGCATCTCCTTCCAGCACAATAAGGCCTTGTCTTCCCCTTTCATGCAGGTCAATACCGTTGAGCAGCACATGAATAAAGCACATGGGGTCTCCCCTGAACGCAAAAAGTACAACATCTTTGCCTTGAACAGGCGGTGTGTCCTGGGACATGATAGTTCTCCTTTAATATGGGTGAACATGATTTGGAGCTATGAAGATTGTGGTTCTTTTCCTGCCAGCATGGAATCCGGCATTTTCACGGCAATGACCTGGCCTGTGGCGCAGATTTTGCCGTTGGCCGTCACCTTTTCATCCACCACCACTTTTTTGGGGGTTATCTGGGATACTGTGGCCCGGATTTCCAGAGGAACACCCAAAGGGGTGGGGGCCAGAAAATCCACCTTTAAAGAAGCAGTGACAAACCGCAGGGCAGGCGTGCTGTCCATGGCCCGCCCCAGTTCTCTGTAGGTGGCGGCCGCTGCCGTGCCGGTGCCGTGGCAGTCGATAAGAGAGGCGATCAGTCCGCCGTATACAAATCCGGGAATGGCTATGTGATAAGGTTCAGGTTGAAAAACAGCCACACTCTCCTCTCCATCCCAATGGCTTTTAATCTGATGACCATGTTCGTTTTTGCGGCCGCAGCCGTAGCAGTGGCTGAATTCTTCTGAATAATAATCCTGGAATGCTTTTTCTGTCATCGGTTATACTCCTTGCAATCTATGGGTTGTGATCTGATTGGTCACTGTAGTATGGACGGGTTTTTTTTGTGTTCAGGCACCATGATTCTGTGCCTTATACTGACCTGCTGTTGACAATCTGTATGCCGGCATCCTGCATCTTTTTTCGGGCATCTTTCCCCCCTTCCGGGGTAACCGGCAGGGTGACATCGGCAATAAGCTTCACCACAAATCCATTTTTGCGGGCATCAAGAACGGTTGCCAGCACACACACATCCTCGGCAAGCCCGCCGATGAACACCCGGGTGATCCCATCGGCCCGCAGCCTTACATCAAGACCGGTCTGGTCAAAGGCGGAGTTCTGGTCCTGGTCAAAGCGTACACCCTTGGTTACGATGACTGCGGTATCCGGCAGTGCAAGATCCGGGTGGAACCTTGCACCCTCGCTGTCCTGGATACAGTGGGGGGGCCAGGGACCGCCGCTTTCTGCAAAACTCATATGTCCTGCCGGATGCCAGTCCCGGGATGCAAACACCGGCACGCCGGCGGTAGCAGCATCGGCAATCCAGCGGTTCAGAACAGGAATGATTGCATCTGCATTTTCAATGGGCAAAGCCCCGCCCGGGCAGAAATCATTTTGAACATCCACCACGATCAGGGCATCGCCCGGCTGAAATGTCTGTGTCATAAGATGCCTCCAGAAAATATGTCTATTTTTAAGAATATACCATAAAACTGTAATGGGATGGGCATAAATTATTTTATTTTCTCAAAGGCTGTTTTCATACCAGGCCATACCGTTCCAGGGCGGAAGACACAATGCAGTGGACCAGTTCCTGATAGTCCCGGTCAGCTCCTTTGCCTGTGGCGTGGTAAAGGGTAAAGAGCTGGGGACTCCAGCTTTTCACCGGCTTGAGGCCGGGGATGCCGTTGGCTTCGATGATTTTCAGATTCCCTTGTGCATCCATCCGCATGTCCACCCGCACATGGTCCAGGCAGTGTAAGGCTTCCACAGCCTTTTTGCATAGCGTGACCGCCTGGTCCGCCATTTTTCCGGCCCCCTTGATCCGTGTTACACCTACGCCCCGCAGGTCGCTGCGCAGAATGGGGTATTTGGCAAAAAGCTGCGGGTCCACCGCCACCCGACCGGGCAGAAATTCCTGCAGCCTGCCGTTGCCCAGCATGAGCACGGTGTATTCATCGCCGGGAAGGTATTCTTCCACCAGGGCGGGCTGGTCAAAATTGTTGTGGATATAGGCTGTCTGCCGGGCCAGTTCTTTCTGGGTATGAACCACGGAATCATCGCTGATGCCCACGGAACGGGACTCACAACTGGGCTTGACAAATGCGGGAAACCTGATGTCCGGCAAAGCCTGTCCCTGAGAAATCTCGATATGAAACGGCACCCTGATGCCCTGTGCCGCCAGCATGTCATGGGTGGCGGTCTTGTCGATGAGGCGTTTCATGGTGGCGCTGTCCGGGCCGATGTAGGGAATAGCATGGGTATCAAAATAATCTGCCAGCCACTGGCCGGTGCCTGTGCCGATGATATCGTTTTTGTCCGAGATATGGTAAAGGGCGCTCCAGACCATGTCAAACCCGCCGGCTTCCATGGCGGCAAAGAATTCTTCCATGGTTGACACAAAAGCGATGCAGCTGTCAAGACCGCTGTCTTTTATGGCCCGGGACATGCTTTTTGTCACCCCGAAATCGCCCCAGCCCTGGGCATCGCCTGCCGGACCGGTGAGCAGCAGAATGGTTTTCATGAAAACAGTCTCCTTGTTATTGCATCTTGAACAAATCAGGATTGAAATGGTAGTTGGCCAATGCTTTTGCCACCCTTGGGGCATGGGGGGAAAACAGGGTTTCATAGGCAATGATCCGCTGTTTATCCCATGGCACCCGGGACATGATCCGGATATCCATGTCTGTTGGGGGGCATGCCTGTTCTTCGGGCATCCGGGACCGGGCCATGCCGTTACAGGAAGCCATCTGTGCCGCAAAAAAAAGGACCTGGTCTGCCAGTGCCTGATTGGGGTTCAGGATCAGGGGGAGACGGCCGGTGCGTTGTGCAATGGCCGAGGAAAAAAGATCCCGGCAATACCCGAAATGGGTGCAGCACAGGGCGGCGGCCGGCTGGCGGAATCGCCCGGCACCGGATGCCATGGCTTGGTCCACATTTTCCTGGATCATTGTTTCCAGGTCCGGGTCAAAAGGGTTTCTTTCAATTTTGCCGGCCAGGTTGACACACCCTTGGTTGATGATACGGTCCGGGGTGATGCCTTTGCGGATAAGTCCCCGTGCATGTATCCGGGAACCGGCCGTGGTGGGGGTACCGAACAGGATCACACCGGCTTCAGGGTCCCGGGCAAGGGCTGCGGCAATCATGTCCACCCCCTGGCCGATGATGTCATGCACAGGCAAGGCGGTGGTGTTGGAAAAATCTGTGTAAGGATAGATCACGGACAGGGTGTTGCAGGCAATGACCAGGGCATCCGGATGCAGCCGGGCCATGGCGGAAAGGGCGTTGTCAAACATCCGGGCCTTGTATGTCATGTCCGGATAATGGTTGTATCCTCTGTCTTTTTCAGGCCAGGCATTGAAATAGACCAGGTTCACCCCGGACCAGGGGCAGGTGTTGGCCAGGCCTTCTGCAATGGCGGCAAAAACCGACAATCCCCCAAGGCCTGAATCGGTAACCACAATGGTTGCTGTATCAGATGCCTGAAGATTCATTAACCGGTTTTCCGGGTCATCCATTCACGGATGAGGGATTTTGCCCGGGAAGAAACGTCATCCAGGCGGTTTGCCATGATCCGGGTCATGGTGTCTGTGAGCAGTGCTTTGTGCTGCAGTGTGGTGAGCCGGTTTCTGAACATGGCAGCCCCTTTGGGGGGGTCTGTTTTCAGTTTGTCGCAAATGGCTGCCAGTTCCGGTTCCAGCATATGGGCGGCATAATACTGGATCAGGGCATGCCAGGCCTGTTTTTGGCCCCCTGGGGTGTTGATCTGTCTGGACACCTGTCTGAAGGCGGCGAAAAAATGGCTTTTTTCCTTTGGGGTCAGGCTGCGAAGGCCTTGGTCATGGATCTGATAGGGCACCATCTCCAGGCCTGCCATACCCTGACAGTCCAGTTCGGCGAACAGGACAAACCCCAGTTTGCGGAACAAAAGGTCTGTGGCCTGGTAAAATACAAAATTGCCCAGGCTGTAAAACAAAGGGGTGTTTTTGTGGATCTGGAGCCCCTGGGGCACATGGGGGTGGTGTCCCACCACCAGGTCGGCACCGGCTGCTGCCAGGCTCTGGAACGCAGCCGTCACATAGGGGGGCGGAAACGGCATGTATTCAATCCCACAGTGGGCGATCACCACAACCAGGTCCACGGTGCTGCGCAGGCTTTGTATCTGTGCTTCCACCAGGGCCGGTTCCCATCCCATGACCCCGGGGGCCTGGGGGGTGGCGCAGGTGCGGTCTTCCCCCTCACTGAAATTGAGAATGCCGATCTTCAGGCTGTTTTTTTCCAGAATCAGGGGGGTGGCGGCCACGGCCAGGTTCCGCCCGGCGCCGGTCCACCGGATTCCGTGGTGTGCCAGGGTTTCCAGGGTCTGGTTGAACCCCGGCAAACCGCAGTCCCAGATATGGTTGTTGGCCAGGGTGACCGCATCCACGGACAATACGCCCAAGGATGCGGCATGGCAGGGATCTGCCCGGAAGGCGGCCCCGCTTTTCACCGCCGGGGTGCCGGTGCTGGACAGGGGGGCTTCCAGGTTGAAGATCTTCAGGTCGGCAGTGTTGAGGCGGTCAAACAGATCACCGTAAACTGCTGCAGGATCCTGTGCCATGACGGGTGCAAAGTTGCGGATGGGGGCCCAGTCCCCGGCAATGCACACCCTTATACGGTCATGGGTCCGGCCGGAATTCCAGGCACCTTTGTCCCAGTTGAAATCAGGAGTCATGGGTGCGATGCCCTTTTTGAACTTTCCCTGTTATTTTTAGGGATGTTTCCGTGATGTGGGTGTTTTTCGGGATCAGGCGTATGCCCGGGGGCGTCAATGGGCTGTCTGCGGTAATAAACAGGCAGGCGGCTGGTGAGACCGGCCACCACCTCGTAATTGATGGTGCCCATGAGATCTGCCAGCTCATCTGCTGATACGGTTTCATTCCCCCGGGTTCCCAGCACCACCACTTCGTCGCCGACAGCGGCATCCGGGATATGGCCCACATCGATCATGGTAAAATCCATGCACACCCGGCCGGTCACCCGGGCACGCTGCCCTTTCACCAGCATGTGGGCTTTTGCGGAAAGCAGCCGGGAATAACCGTCCGCATATCCCACCGGGACGGTGGCAATGGCGGTGGGCCGGTCCGTGACATGGGTGCTGCCATAGGATATGGCAAACCCTTTGGGCACCTGTTTCACCTGGGAGATGGTGGATATAAGGGACAAGGCCGGAGTCAGATCTGTGCAGTTGACACCCGGGCCCGGGCACAGCCCGTACAGGGCGATGCCGGGCCGGACCATTGTGAAATGGCTCCGGGGCAGTGTCAGGGTGGCGGCGCTGTTGGCGGCATGGATGACTTGCGGCAGCAGGCTGTCGGCATCCAGCCTGTCCAAGACCTGTGTGAAAAGCGCCAGCTGCTGTTTTGCATGGGTGTTATCAACAGCATCAGCATTGGCAAAATGGGTGTAGATCCCTTCAATGGCCAGGTTGTCCATCTGCATCATGGATGTAAGGTCTGTGAGGGTTTTGGACATGTCCAGGCCCGGGCACAATCCCAGCCGTCCCATGCCGGTGTCGATCTTGATGTGGGCAGTGACTGATGTGCGGGCCGCCCCGGCTGCGTCATTGAGGGTTTTTGCCGCATCAATACCTGTGAGGGTGACGCGGATGTCCAGCCCGGCAGCCTGCACGGCCAGGTCCGGCAGGGTATCGCCGAATACCAGGACAGGGGCCTGGATGCCGGCTTCCCGCAGCTGAACTGCTTCAGACATGCGGGCCACCCCCAGAAAATTCGCGCCGTGGGACAAAACGGTCTGTGCCACATGAACCGCCCCGTGCCCGTATGCATTGGCCTTGACCACAGCCATAAGAGAGGTGTTCGGGGTGCAGGCCTGGTGCAGCACCCGGGTGTTGCGGGCAACGGCATCCAGGTCCACCGCGATGCGGGTTGCAGGCACCCGTGAAAACAGGGTGCGTTTCAGGGATATGGCCGGGCTGCTCAGGGAACCTGCCCGGCCCGGGGGATGGCTATAGAACAATGTCATCCAGGATCCGTTCTTTGATATGGCCCAGGACCGGGGTGATAAATGCCTCCATGGAAACACCCATTTTGACCTTGCCGTCCAGGGTGCGCACAGACAGGGTTTGGCTCTCTTTTTCCTTTTCCCCGATGGTGATGATCAACGGGACATAATTGACCTGGGCTTCCCTGATTTTCTTTTTCAGGGTTTCGTTGCGCAGGTCCACCTCACATCGGATGCCCGCCGCATCCAGCGCTTTTTTCACAACATCGGCATGATCGGTCAGATCCTGGGTGATGGGCAGGATCACAGCCTGCACCGGGGCCAGCCACAAAGGAAACCTGCCGGCAAAGTGTTCCACCAGGATGCCGAAGAACCGCTCCATGGAGCCGTAGATCACCCGGTGGATCATTATGGGCCGGTGCTTTTCATTGTCTTTGCCCTTGTAGGTCAGGTCAAAACGTTCCGGCAGTGCCATGTCCAGCTGTACCGTGCCGCACTGCCAGGTCCTTCCCAGGGCATCCTTGATATGGATGTCGATCTTGGGGCCGTAAAACGCTCCGTCCCCTTCATTGATGATGTATTCCCGGCCGTACTGCTTCAGGGCCTGTTCCAGGCCAAAGGTGGCTTGTTCCCACTGCTCCTCCGTGCCGATGGATTTTTCCGGCCGGGTGGACAGCTCCAGGTGAAAGCTTAGGCCGAACTGCTGGTAGATCTGTTCTGACAGGCGCAGCACCCCGAGCACCTCGGTTTCGATCTGGTCCGGGGTCATGAAAATATGGGCGTCATCCTGGTGAAAGGAGCGGACCCGGAACAGGCCGGACAGGGCACCGGACAGCTCATGGCGGTGCACCAGGCCCACCTCCCCGGCCCGCAAAGGCAGATCCCGGTAGGAACAGGACCGGGTCTTGAACAGGATCATGCCGCCGGGACAGTTCATGGGCTTGATGGCGTATT
>JAABSB010000059.1 GCA_011390615.1 Desulfotignum sp.
CTGGGCCGCATAGCTGTGGCCCGTCCCTGGGTTTTTGCCCAGTGGGCCTCGGGTAAAAATTTTGATCACAGCATATACCATACAGCTGCCCAGCGCATGGTATCATTGCTGAAACAGCACTATGACATGCCTTTCAGCCTGAAGCTGTTCAAAAAGTTCGCACCCTATTTCTGTGCCAATTTCACATTTTCCCATTTTTTACTGAAACAGCTGAACCAGGCCGGGACCATGGAAGCGCTTGAAGATACCATCCACAGGCTGTTTGATCCCTGTCCACAGGTTTTATCTGCCCCCAACCGCAACCTGTTTTTATAGCCGGCATCGGGAATAACTTTTCTGCCGGAACTCGGACCAACACCTTTTTGTTCTCCGGAACCGGTTAGAGGCCCAGTATGGTCAGTCCCTCTTCCAGTTCAAAATAGGGTTTGATTTCATACTGGTATCCCGGCACACCGAAATAGATGGCCAGGCTTTCGCCTATGGCCTGAAGCCCTTCTGCCAGTCGGTTGTTTTCCAGTTCATAATATGTAATGGAATGCATGCCCGACCGCTTACTGGCTGAAATATACGGGCCTTTTTTGGTAATAAAATCCGGCAGGGCCGGGGCCTTGAGATACCGGTTGGCAATCTCTCTGGTACTTTCAGGGGGATAGGTAACATTGGAAATGATAATCATAATCTGCCTCCTTAGTATTATTTGTTACTGACAAAAAAATCTTCAATAATGTTTTTTTGCTTCAGCCGGTTGCCGTAGGCGGTTGCCTCTGCCTTGTCTGCAAATTCAGATACCTGAATCAGATACCAGGTTTTGCCGCCGCCCTCGGTTTTTTTTATGCGGGCATCAACATTTTGCTGTCTGAGAACCTTGAGGTACTTATCTGCATGGGACGCTTTCAAATAGGCTGCTACCTGAATGGTAAAAGGTTTGGGTATCTTTTTTTCAATTATCACCTCAATCTCATCCACAGTTTTGGATGCCCGAAGGTGTGAGAGGGTATTGTACATAAACCCTATCATCCACAGGGAAACCGCACCAAGAATCCCGGCCTTCAAATAGAACCGCCATCGGTCCTTCACCCGGATCCGGGTCAGAATACGGCCAGAATGCCTGGTCACTAAACCAAGACAGAAAATCACACCTGCCCGGACACGCTGTATCAGACGGAGGATGCCTGTGCACAGAACCAGCCACAGATCCTGCATTTTTTTCTTGTCAACGGGGGAGGCAGTCCGCTGCTGCCTGTTTTGGACCGCATATGCAGCAGCCTGATCCAGTTCCGGTTCTTCCAAAAGGGCATTGATATCATTTCCATAAATTGTTTTTAATGCCGGTTCAGCCAGTGCCCGGGTGTAAACCTGTTTTGCAATGAAATCCAGCCGCCCCTGGTCCAGGAAAAGCCTGGTGAGCAACGGCAGTAATTGTGGACTGGCATGGTGAATCTCAGCCAGGCGGGTCAGCAGGTCCTGCTCCTGATCATTGACTGAACCGTCTGCGCATAGGCGTTTGAGCCACAGAAGTGCCAGGGTCTCATCCCAGGGGTTGGTGGTGAGATACACGATAGCAGCCTCTCTGAACACACCGTTTTCCCTGTTAAATGTCAAATAAAATCGCGCCAGAGCGCCGGTCAGCCGTATTTTTATTTTCCCGGCGGACACAGGGGACAACAAAAAGGAATCATAGATGCGCACGGCCTGGAGATAGTTTTTTTTGGCCTTGTTAAAGATTGCCGCCCGCTCCCACATCTGGGCTTCCCGGATCAGGCCTGCAATACGTCTTTTCCCGAAAAAATGCATCAGAAAACCGATTATGCCATAACATACTGTCACCACACCCAGTGCAAAAGGAACAGGTCCCATACCCGGAAAAATCTGCCTGATTCCGGGCATTAGATAAAAACACAAAGGCACCGCCACAAGGGTTGTCAGCCAGAGGCGCACAAAGACCGTGCGCAGCGCCCGGATCACGGTACCTCCTGACCACAGACAGTCTGCCCGGTTTTCACGGCGATAACAACAGGGTCATGGCCGTCACGGGGCTTAGCCAGGCACCCGGTAACAGGGTCTACCTGTTCAAACCGGATATTTTCAGGAACGGGAAAACTTCTTTCCGGTTCGCCTGCCAGGGCCTGGCCCATGAAATTTGCCCAGATGGGGGCGGCTCCCCGGCCGCCGGTAATCCCGTTGCCATTGGCATCTTTCATGGGCTGTTTTCTGTCATATCCCGTCCATACAGAGGCACACAGGGTGGGGGTGAACCCGGTGAACCAGGCATCATTATAATTATCCGTGGTGCCGGTTTTTCCGGCACAGGGACGGCGAAATCCCTGTTCCCTGATATTCCTGCCTGATCCTGTTTCCACCACCGCCTGCATCATGTCAACGACCTGGTAGGACAGTGCCGGGTCCAGCACCTGCTGGTCCTGGACGATACGCTCAAACAGAGTCCGTCCAAAGGCATCCTCCACCCGCCAGAACAAAAACGGTTCATGGTGCCTGCCCAGGTTGGCAAACACAGAAAATGCTTCAGCCATTTCCATGGGCGTTACGCCGGCAGTACCCAGTGCGATGGAAAAAACATCTTCCAAAGGACTTTTTATGCCGCATTTTTGGGCAGTTTCCATCACCGCACGGGGACCTGTAATCTGAACAAGCTGGGCTGCTATGGTATTCACCGAATGGGTCAAGGCTGTTTTTAACACCATATCTCCCTGGAAGCTGCGCCCGAAATTTTGGGGCCGCCAGTCAGGGGCGCCGGCAACAGGAATGGCTACCTCCCGGTCTGTCATGACGGTTCCGGGATGAAAGCCTGCCGATGCAAAGGCTGAATAATAGACAAATGGTTTAAATCCGCTTCCAGGCTGGCGCCGGGCCCTGGTGGCCCTGTTAAACGCACTGCGGAAATAATCACGCCCCCCCACCATGGCGCGCACCGCACCGGTTGCAGTTTCAATGGCCACCAGGGCCCCCTGGGGACGGGGAGAGGTGCCTGGGGGCAGGGCCATCATGGCATCCAGATTGTCAAGCCCTTTTTCCACTGCAGTCTCTGCCAGTTCCTGAAGACGAAAATCAAGGGTTGCATACACCCGGATCCCCCCATGGTATACCACATTCTCTCCATAGATCCGGACCAGTTCTCCCACAAGGGCATCCAGAAAATAGCTGCCGCTTCTGCCGTCTTTCTTTTCTTTGTACAGCAAAGGTTTTGTTGCCGCTGCTTCGGCAGCCTGGTCTTTTGAGATAAAACCGGCCGCAACCATCCGCTGCAATACCAGCTTCCGCCGTTTCATGGCCCTGTCATAATGGACAAAAGGGTTATAGGCACTGGGAGACTTTGGCAGCCCTGCCAGCAGTGCGGCTTCCGGCAGGGTTAATGCCTGTGCGGATTTTCCAAAAAATGTGCCGGCCGCCTTTTCAATACCCTGGGCGCCTGCACCAAAATAAATCTGGTTGATATAGGCTTCCAGAATTTCCTCTTTGGAAGAGGTGGCTTCAATCTGGAGCGCCACCAGCAACTCCTTGAATTTTCTGGCATAGGACTGTTCAAATGAAAAAAACAGGTTTTTGGCCAGCTGCTGGGTGATGGTGGATGCCCCTTCCACCCTGCCCGGCTTGAACAACGTAATATACAATGCTTTTAAGGTGCGCAGTTTGTTAATACCATGGTGCTGAAAAAACAGATGATCTTCGGTGGCCAGAATGGCATTGATAAAATCAGCAGACACCCGGGAGAGGGGAACACTTTCCCGCTCTCCCAAGCGCATGAGCATCTGGCCGGATGATGCATACACGATGCTCTGTGGGGTTTCAATAATCCGGCTGACGTCACCGGGCAGTTTTGGCAAATCCGGCACCGTATAAAAGACCAGACACATAACACCGATAATGCCGGCACAGATAATGACCATGCCGCCAAAAAAAACACACCGGACCAAAGATAAAATTTTCGGCATCGGTTTCATGGGTGTTCTCCCTTGAGAACAAGCCCCAACTGCCATACCGCCCATTCACGGGCATTTACAAACAACACCTTGGGACGGCCCTGGTGAAAAAATTCAAACCCCAGCTGGATAAACCCGTCTTTGGCTTCATTCCAGATACCGATACGCAAAATAGTGCCGTCCTGATCCAATAGCAGGTCCGTATCCGGCAAAAGATCAGGTATCATTTCCTGCGGCAGTTTGAATATTGCATTGAAAAACTGTTCCGCCGGATAAATCCGGCCGGCAAACCCGTCAAATTTTTCCAGCCGGCCCGGCTCCAGGTATTTTTTATCTGCAATGGCAGCAAGGGTATTTTCTTTCAGATCAATGTGCTGCACCACCCTGTTTTCAGCAGTGATAAAATATATCTTCATGCCGTTTTTCAGACCCTCACAAAAGATCCGGTCTGTCACATCAGCGTTGAGCAGCCAGATCAGACGGGCCGGTTCCATTATCTGCCGGGCATGTGTCAAAGGCAGTGAACGGTAAAGGCGCTTGAACTGGTCCTTTTCCAGAATTACCCATTCTCCTGGTATCAGGCGAGCGGACAGATCGGAAAAAGATGCTGCCTTATGGGCAAACTGGCGGGTATCGCTTTTGCGGCTGATAATTTTATTCAGAGACTGGTGGGCATTGATAGTGTCCCGTCCCAGTTCCCAGATCGCTCCTTTTTCAAGCCTTGTCTCATTGGTGGATGTCAGAAAGTTCCCCAGCAGCTTCTCGCACCAGTCGTATCTGAATTCTGAAAATACCAGCACTGCTGAAAAAATCAAAAGGCCCAGGTTCAAAAAAGAAGTTGCGCGTTTTATCCATTCCTGAAACGTAACAGGTTCATACCACCCAGAGGTCATGCTGTCACTAGGCCTTGCCGGCAGATTTCATGGCATCCATGTATACCCGGTAAAATTCTTTGTGCTCCTGTAATGCTGCAGCCAGAACAGCCGGCAGGTGTGCAGTGCTGTCAGGACCGGCAGCATAATTGGCGCTGGCATGCAGGGCTGCCATAGGATCACCTGTCTTAAACTGCTGTCCCAGCAAGACAAGACAGCTCATGCGGCGTATGGACATGTCCAGGGCGTTCATGTGCCTGAGGATAATTGCACCACGGTCAAACCCCTGCTCCAGCAATACCAGGGGATAGACATGGTATGCTATTTTTTTTGCAGCAGCAGTCTGGTCAGCAGCCGTATCCACTGTATATCCCAGCTGCCGGACAGCTGCATGGGCCGCTTTTTGAAAAGGGCCTTCTGAAACCAATACCAGGGCACGTTCCCGGCCTTCAGGGGAGAAACCTGATCCAGATGTCACCAGACTTTCATGTCCATCCTTTTCCGCAATTTTTGCCAAAGATATCTGGATTTTTTCCTTGCATTTCGGACAGGTAAATACAGCATGCTTGTCTTTGGGCAGTTTGTCATCCGGAATAGTGAACTGGGATTTGCAATGCCTGCATCGGATATTCATGTTTATTTGTCCCCTTTATAGCCCCGGTCAATCTCAAGGGAATCTATCTTGGATGTGGCTTCTCCCCTGGCACTTTTGATGCTGTCCAGGCCCCGGCCCACAAGATCTTTTCTGGAGGCATAGGCCATGGCAACTGTTTCATCAATTTTTCCCTGTTTGTAAAGGGAAAGGATGAATTCATCAAAGGAAACCATTCCCTGGGCTTTGCCTGCCATGATAATGTCATTAAAGGTTTTGCCCTCGGATTCCCCGTTGAGAATAGAGTCTCTCACCCGCAGATTGGTGGCCATAATTTCAAAGGCTGCCACCCGCCCGCCCCCTGCTCCCGGCAGAAGACGCTGGGCCACGATCCACCGGATCGTGTCTGCCAGCCGGATGCGGATCTGTTTTTCTTCCTGGGTGGAAAACATCCCCAGAACCCGGTTGATGGTCTGACCGGCATCCACTGTGTGGAGGGTGGACAAAACCAGATGGCCTGTTTCTGCAGCAGACAGCCCGATTTCCACTGTTTCACGGTCCCGCATCTCTCCCACCAGAATAACTTTGGGTGCCTGGCGCAGGGCAGCCCGAAGGCCTGAAGCAAAGGAATCAAAATCCAGGCCCAGCTCCCGCTGATTAAAAGTGGATAATTTCTGGGTATGCTGGTACTCTATGGGGTCTTCCAGGGTGATCACGTGCACGGATTTTGTCCCATTGATCTGATCCAGCAGGGCTGCCAGGGATGTGGTCTTACCCGAACCTGTGGCACCGGTGACAAAAATGATCCCGTTTTTTTCTTCTGCCATTTTGAAAAACGGATCCGGCAGGTTCAGGTCCGTAATGGTCGGAATGGCGGTTTCCAGTTTCCGCAGAACAATGGCATATTTGCCGGACCTGGAAAAAATATTCACACGGAATCTTGCCTGGGTGCCAAGCTGGTAAGACAGGTCACAGGACCCTTCCTGCAGAAGGGTTTGGGTAAGTTTCCGGTCATTGTTGATCAGGTTCAGGGCAATGGTCTCGGTCTGAAACGGTGTCAGCACCTGAAAATCAGGTGCAATTTTGACCGGTACCAGCTGGCCGTCACTTTCCACCTGAAGGGGTTTTCCCGGTGTCAGGTTTAAATCAGACACATTGGTATGGGATGTCAGCATCCGTGACAAAATATGATCGATCTGGTGCTTTTTCATGCCTCCCCCTTATGGCATCCGGATCAGGCTTCGGTAAAATCCGAAGGTGTTTTTTTGAGGAAGGGCCTGAAAATGCCCTTGTTGTTCGCCTTGCTGTATGCTTCATCAGCACTGATCCAGCCTTTTTTGTACAACCCCATGATGGCATCATCCAGCAGCTGCATCCCGTATTGCTTGCCTGTCTGAATCATGGAAGGTATCTGATGGGTCTTTGCCTCTCTGATGAGGTTCCGCACCGCCGGGGTTGCCACAAGAATTTCCAGGGCCGGGCACCGGCCTTTTTTATCGATACGTTTGAACAGCACCTGGGCCACCACGGCCCTGAGGCCGTCGGACAGAGTCGAGCGGATCTGGGCCTGTTCCGTGGAAGGAAATACCTCAATGATGCGGTCCACGGTTTTGGCAGCACTGGAGGTATGCAGGGTGCCGAAAACCAGGTGGCCTGTGGATGCAGCTTCAATGGCCAGGGATATGGTTTCCAGATCCCGCAGCTCCCCCACCAGGATGATATCCGGATCTTCCCGCAAAGCCCCCCGCAGGGCTGCGGAAAAGGTTTCTGTGTGGAGCCCGACTTCCCGGTGGTTCACAATACAGTTTTGGCTTTTGTGCACAAACTCGATCGGGTCTTCCACCGTAATAATATGGTCTTTGCGAATTTTATTGGCCTGGTCGATGATCGCTGCCAGGGTGGTGGACTTTCCTGATCCAGTGGGGCCTGTAACCAGCACAAGTCCCCTGGGCAGTTCCGCCAGTTTGGAAATCACCGGGGGCAGCCCGAGTTTTTCCGCAGTCAGGATATCGGAAGGAATTTCCCGAAATACAGCGGATATGCCGTTTTTCTGCATGAAATAATTGGCCCGGTACCGGGCCAGGCCGGGGATTTCATACCCGAAGTCCACATCTCCGGTCTCTTCAAACACCTTAATTTTTTCCTGGGAGGTAATTTCATAGAGCATGCCCCGCAGCTTGTCTGAAGTCAGCCTGTCATACTTGATCCGCTCAATATCCCCGTTAAGCCGCAGGGCCGGCTGCTGGCCTGCGGAAAGATGCAGGTCGGACGCACCCTGTTCGTGCATGAGTTTGAAAAACGCATCAATCTCAGCCATTTGTATACCCCGTATATGATTGACAATAGCGCATGGTCACATGTATGCATCCGGGCAGTGTATATATCCGGTTTGTGACAAACGGCTCAGGCTCTGTTGATAAACCGCAAGGTTGCATCGGTTTCATCGGCAGCCTTGTTTTCCTCTTTGGTCATTTCCAGCAGCTTGGAGTGGGACTCCAGAACTGCACTGATCTGCATTTCCAGTTGAATGCGCTGCCGTTTCAATTCAATAATGTCACTGTGAAGCTGGGAAAGCCGTTTATGGGCGCGGCTTAAAATTTTTTCCGCCTCCACCTCTGCATTGGCAATGATGTTCTGGGAAGATTTCTTGGCATTTTCCTTCATCTGATCCAGCACCTTCTGGGACTGGATCATGGCATTTTTCATGGCATTTTCCCGTTTCCGGTATCCCTGATTTTCCAGGTCCAGACGCCTTTTTTCTTCTGTCAGGCCCTGCACCGTCCGGTCAAGGGCATCCAGTTGTGCTGCCACATCTTCTAAAAAAGCATCCACTTCCTGGACATCAAATCCCCTGAAACGGGTTTTGAATTCCTTTTGTTTGACCACCAGCGATGTTACACCCATGGCACATCCTTTTATTATAATATTATAATATAATTGACCGTGCCAGCCCGTGTAGGCTGTTCACAACAAAGGTTTGCAGAAATACGATCGCCAAAATCACAACAATGGGAGAGATGTCTATGCCGCCGAAATTGACCGGAAGCCTTTTTCTTATCTGATAAAATACTGGTTCTGTTGCCGTGTTGATGAACCGGACAATGGGATTATAGGGATCCGGGCTCACCCAGGACAGGACAGCGCCGGCAATTACAATCCACATATAAAATGTCAGTCCATAATCAAGTACCACTGCAACCGCCTGTAAAAAATTTGCCACTATAAGCATTCACATACCCTTTCTTATGGATAATTTCTTTTATTGTGGGGTTGTTATCAGGCAATCAGATAAAAATCAAGTATTTTTGCCTGGTTGGAACCACCGCATCCCACGGTTTTTGGCAAATACCGCTGCCTGAAAACTGGTTGACAAGCCCGTTTCAATACATTAAGAATGGTTAAACCATTAAAATGCAGTTGCCCCGCCATTATAAAATAATCCCGCAGATAACAAGGTAATATGCCGTATATACTTGAACCCCGGCACATTGTATGATAACACGTGAACACATACAAAACAACGCTATACCTCGGAATGCTAACGCACACACAAACTGGTTGCAGATGGCAGCATCCGATCTGGCAACAAAAACTGTAATCGTGAAATAACAATAGAACATTACAATCTTAAGGAGCGCAAAATGGGTCACATGCAATTAAAAGAGATAAAAGCCGCCCCCTATGAAAGGGCTGAGGTTAAAAAAGGCTATACGGACCAGTCTTTGCATATCAATCTGGACAAAACAGACATCCGCATATCCCCCATTGATACTGCTGTAAAAGAAAAATTCATCGGCGGCAAAGGATATGATTTATGGTACATGTGGAATGCTGTCACAGGCAGTACAAAGTGGGATGATCCTGAAAACACCATCTGCATTTCCGCAGGTCCTTTAGGCGGCACCCCCGGATATCCAGGGGGAGGCAAAAGCATTGTAACGGCCATATCCCCGCTTACCGGTGCCCCCATTGACTCCAATGTGGGGGGGTATTTCGGGCCGTATAAAAAATTCTCCGGATTCGATGTCATTGCACTCACTGGCAAGGCTGACCAGGACACGGTGATTCTCATTGACGGTATTGAAAGCAAAATCAAGATTTTTGCCGCATCTGACCTGCCTGAAACCGCCTATGAAATGTCCGATGCCCTGACCCGGTATTTTGATGAAGAAAAACCGGTAAACATATCGGTTGTAACCGCAGGTCCCGGGGCTGAAAACACCTATTTCGGGTGTTTGAACTTTTCCTGGTTTGATGCGGGCCGCAAAAGGGTCCGGTACAAACAGGCCGGCCGGGGCGGCATAGGCACTGTTTTTGCCGACAAGAAAATCAAGGCCGTGGTTGCAAGGTTTGGAGCCATTTCCATGAAAACCAACAATCCGGCAGACCTTGAGGCCCTTAAAACCGTCACCAAGACCCACGCCAAAGAGATCAATGCACTGGATCCCAAGCAGAACCGCATGGCCCTGGTGGGCACCACCCACCTGGTTCCCATCATGAATGACCACGACTGCCTGCCCACCCATAATTTCAAGTTTGGGTCCCATCCCGGTGCCGCAGTCATCGGGGAAGACGTGTATGAACATATCTTTGACAAGGGATTTGACGGATGCTGGCGGGGGTGTGCGGTCGCCTGTTCCCACGGGGTCAAGGATTTTTCCCCGTTCACGGGTCCTTTTCAGGGCAAAAAAGTGTTTGTGGACGGCCCGGAATATGAAACCGTAGCCGGGTGCGGCTCTAACCTGGGCATTTTTGACGCACACACCATTCTGGAGATCAATTTCTACTGTGATGCTTACGGGATGGATACCATTTCCGTGGGGACCTCCATCGGATTTGTCATGGAATGCTTTGAAAACAAGCTGATCACCACAGACCATACCGGCGGTATGGACATCAGTTTCGGCAACCGGCACAGCACCCTTGCGCTGATCCACCAGATGGCCAGGGGTGAAGGGTTCGGCGCCATTGTGGGCAAAGGTGTCCGGCAGATGAAACAGATATTTGCCACACAATACCATGCGGATGCCGCCTTTATGCAGGACATCGGCATGGAATCCAAGGGTCTGGAGTTTTCCGAATACATCACCAAGGAAAGCCTTGCCCAGCAGGGGGGATACGGGCTTGCCCTCAAAGGACCGCAGCATGATGAAGCCTGGCTGATTTTTCTGGACATGGTCCACAATTTCATGCCCACCTTTGAAGACAAGGCCGAAGCCCTGCACTGGTTTCCCATGTTCAGGACCTGGTTCGGCCTGTGCGGTCTGTGCAAACTGCCCTGGAATGACATTGTCCCTGAAGACAACAAGGACACCGAAGAACCTGCCAAAGTGATCAAACATATCCAGTGGTATGCGGATTTCTTTTCCGCCATCACCGGCAAGAAAACCAGCACAGATGACCTGATCTCCATGAGCGAGGCTGTGTATAATTTCCAGCGTGTTTTCAACCTGAAGATGGGATACGGCACAAGAGATCACGATACCATCCCTTACCGGGCCATGGGGCCTGTCACTGCAGAAGAATATGAGAGCCGTCAGGAGCGCTATGACACGCAGTTGACCGAAAAATACGGCATGGATATTTCCGGCATGGATACCAACGCCAAGGTGGCGGCTTTGAGAAAGGAACGTGAGTCCCAGTATGAACAGCTCAAGGATGCAGTATATGAACGCCGGGGATGGAACCGCAACGGCATCCCCACAAAAGAAACCGTGAAGCGCCTTGGCATCGATTTTCCTGAAGTACTGGAAGTGCTGGAACAAAACGGGGTAAAATAACAGGGCATATGATTCAGGTGGATGAAAAGCCTGTAAAATGGTACCAGGGCATGACCATTGCTGACCTTTTGGAACAGATGGAAGATGTCCGGTTCTGTTCGGTGGTCCGGCTTAACGGCAGACTGGTGTCCAGTCCGAAATTTGCTGATACCCGCATTCCAAAGGATGCTGTCATCCAGCTGCTTCCTCTGGTGGCAGGGGGATAACCCGTGATACCGTAAAATTCTGCTTCACAAATAACTGCCTGTCTGTTAGTAACACACAGGCAGTTATTCTTTTTATAACCCTAAATACAGAGCATTCCTTTGAAACCACTTATTTCATTTTTTAAACAGCTGTTCAAAAAATCCCTGACACAAGCAGACCAGCCGACAGCTGAAAAACCCTTTGGCAGTAACATACCACCTGACCCGGCACAACAGGATCCCGATTTGGCCGGAACACAACCCATTTTGCAAAAAAACAGCGGTCCTGGGCAGCCTTGTGTGAAAAATGATGCAAGAAAAAAAAGCCTGCAAAAGGATATCCCCGGCAGAAGACCGCCAAAAAAATCTGACCGGGAGCAGGCAACCGGGAAACCTGCCAAAGAGAAACCCTGGTCTTTGGCCAGTTTTTCTGTACCCCCCAAAGAGGGAAAAACCCGGTTCCATGATCTGGATCTGCCTGAGTCGCTCATGCATGCCATTGCAGATCTGGGCTTTGCATACTGCACCGATATCCAGGCTGCCCTGCTTCCCCATACACTTGCAGGCAAGGATGCTACAGCCAAGGCCCAGACAGGTACCGGTAAAAGCGCCACCTTTATTATCGCCATGATCAAGGCGTTCATGCAAAATCCTGTTACAAACAAGGAAGGGTTTCCCAGATCACTGATCCTGGCACCCACCCGGGAACTGGTTCACCAGATTGAAAAGGATTTCAATGACCTGGCCAGGTATACCCCTTTGAAAATTGTGTCTGTTTACGGGGGCACCGGCTATGCCAAACAGCAGCAGATACTCCAGGACAACCCGGTTGATGTCATAGTGGCAACCCCGGGGCGGCTCCTGGATTTTATCCGACAGAAACGCATCAATCTGTCCAAGGTGGAAATCGTTGTCATTGATGAGGCGGACCGGATGCTGGACATGGGATTTATTCCAGATGTCAGGCGCCTGGTGTACATGACCCCCCACAAGGACAAACGCCAGACCCTGTTTTTTTCCGCCACCCTCACCGAGGAAGTCCTGCGCCTGGCTGATTCCTGGACAACGAAAAACAAGGTCCAGATTGAAATTGATCCGGAACAGACAACTGCCGACAGCATCCGCCAAGTGGTTTATCTGACCACTGAAGATAAAAAATTCCAGCATGTCTACAACCTTATCGTGTCGGAAAAACTTGACCGGGTACTCGTTTTTGTCAACCGCAAGGATACGGCAAAATATTTATGCGACAAACTTTCCAGATACCGGCTCAAATGCAAAGTCCTGTCCGGAGATGTCTCCCAGGACAACCGGTTCAAGGTGCTGAACCAGTTTAAGAACAGTACCATCAATATCCTGGTGGCAACCGATGTGGCAGCCAGGGGCCTGCACATTGAAAATATCAGCCATGTGGTCAACTATGACATGCCCTTTGAGCCTGAACACTATATTCACCGCATAGGAAGAACCGGCCGGGCAGGCGCCACAGGCATCTCGATCTCCTTTGCCGATGAAATGAGTTCTTTTCAGATTCCCCAGATTGAAGCGGTCCTGGGTCACAAAATCACCTGTGAATATCCATCGGAAACCCTGGAACAGCCGTTGCCCAAACCCCTTCCCAGGCAGCAGCAGCAAAAGGTTTCGGCAAAAGGCAGGCCAAGAAAAAGACGGCCCGGGCCCAAAAAAAAATATAATAAAAAACCCTGACCATTGTTCAGGTTGACACGCCCCTGACATTCGGTGTAAAACCTTTTACCTGTAGATTACGCTGCAAATAAAGGAGATATGAGATAAAATGTTTGGTCTTGGAATGCCTGAAATTCTTTTAATCCTGGCCATAGCCCTGATCGTCATAGGCCCCAAAAAGCTGCCGGAACTTGCCAAAACACTTGGACGGGCCATGGGTGAATTCAAACGGTCAGCCCAGGATTTCAAACGCAGCATTGACATGGAAACCACCCTCCAGGATATACATCCCGCTTCCCCGGATACCAAAGAGGTAAACCGTAAATCCCGCCAGGAAAAAAAAGACAAAGACAAAAATCAGCAAAAATCGGAACAGGACAAAACCGCTCCCCCAGAGGACGGGCCTGGTGATGATTCTGAAGCAGAACCTGAAAATGATGCCCCAAGCAAAGGCGGCACCGGGGACAAAAAAAGCTGACAACCCATGGAAACTGAGACCAAAAGCCCGTTCACAGAGCATTTAGGAGAATTGCGCGACCGGCTTGTCCGCTCGTTTATTGCCGTCGGTGTTGGATTTGCCGGCGCATACGCCTTCAAGGAAAAACTTTTCCAGATTTTAACCGCACCTCTGGTGACGGCCATGGAAGCCAGCGGCAATGCCCGGATGATCTTTACCGGTCTGCCAGAGGCCTTTTTCACCTATCTTAAGGTATCTCTGCTTGCCGGTATTGTGGTGGCCACGCCTGTCTTGTTCTATGAATTCTGGATGTTTGTGTCTCCCGGCCTCTACAGGAACGAAAAAAAATATATGCTGCCGGTGGTGCTGCTGTCCATTTTCTTTTTTGTTCTGGGGTCATCCTTTGGCTATTTCATTGTCTTCCCATACGGCTTCCAGTTCTTTTTGGGATTTGCCAATGAAACCATCCAGGCCATGCCCTCCATGAAAGAGTATCTTTCATTTGCCTCCAAAATGCTTCTGGCCTTCGGGTTTGTGTTTGAACTGCCCCTGGTACTGACTTTCATGGCCCGCATGGGCCTGGTGACGGTACCGTTTTTAAAAAAGAACCGAAAATACGCCTTGCTGCTCTTTTTTGTGGGGGCTGCTTTGATAACCCCGCCGGATGTCATCACCCAGGTCATGATGGCCCTGCCGTTAATGATTCTGTATGAAATCAGCATTCTGGGCGCCCGGATATTCGGCAGGAAAACCCCCATTGAAGAAGAAACAGACGCTGATTCAGACAAGGCATCCAACAGCACCGGACCATCTTCGAACAGGGACGACACAGATGAATAACCAAATGTGGTCATGCAGATTTGGTATTGACTTTGGCCGGTTGTTATGCAAAAAAACAGGCAGATTCTTTATATGAAAACCAACCGGTCCCGGGGTAGGGTACCGGTAAAAACAACTGTATAATTCAACAGCTAAAGGAGTAAACCGCGCTATGAACAAAAAACTGATTATGCTGCTGCTGGCTGCAGGATTTGCCGCGATCTTTGCCACAACAGGTCTCCAGGCAGGTACTGAGGTGGAAGACACTTTTCAAATTGTGACCCCTGGTTATGAAGATGTAAACCGCAAAAAAGGTCCCCCCCAGTTCAAGCCTGTCACCTTTACCCACAAAAAGCACACCGAAGACTATGGTATTTCATGCGGTGATTGTCACCATGATGAGAATGGTGAACCCCTGGAACTTAAAATGGGGGATGATGTGCATCCCTGCTATGAATGCCACAATATTTTTGAAAAAACCAAAGAAAACAGAAGAGATATCATGGTCCATGAGAATGCCATGCATGGAAACTGCAGAGAATGCCACAAAGAGGTGAATATCGAAGCCGGTGATCCCAAAGGCCGCAAGGGACCAGCCCCCACTTCCTGCACCCAGTGCCATGAAAAAGCCTGATTACTGCAAATTATGATTCACAATTTAACCTGACTTAGTCCTTTAATCTGGTTTAACAGCAGGCGGTTTTCCGATTTCCGGAAGGCCGCCTGTTTATTTTACAATCATCTGGTCGCGTCAGGCAACACCAGCATCCGGTTGTCAATAAGCCGGGTTTTCCCCAGCCACACCGCCACAGCCATGAGCGCTTTTTTTTCAATACTGGTTACCCCGTCCAGTGTGACAGGATCACATATGCACACATAGTCCACCGTGATATCCGGACAGGACAATAAGACTTCCGTGGCAGCATCCACAATTTTCCGGGCATCAGTTTCCCCATTTTCCACCATTTTTTCAGCGGCCTGGATACAGCGGTAAAGCAGCAGGGCATGGGGACGCTCTGTTTGCGTCAAATATTTGTTTCTCGAGCTTTTTGCCAGGCCGTCCGGTTCCCGGACAATGGGCACACCGACAATCTCTATGTCAAAATTCAGGTCGGTTACCAGCTGCCGGATAATGGCCAGCTGCTGATAATCCTTTTCCCCGAAAAGGGCAAAGTGGGGGTTGACAATATTGAACAGTTTGGTCACCACCGTGCCCACCCCTTTGAAAAACACGGGGCGGGAAAGGCCGCACAGGTGCAGGGGCAGTTTTTCTAGTTCCACATAGGTCTGGAAACCTGCAGGATATATATCAGCGGAATCCGGCGTGAATACTGTATCTGCCCCGATGGTTCTGCACTGTTCCAGATCCTGTTCCATGGCCCGGGGGTAGGTGGAAAAATCTTCGCTGGGGCCGAACTGGGCCGGGTTCACAAAGATGGATACCACCAGGTGATCCGCTTTTTTTTTCCCTTCCGCCATAAGGGCCAGATGGCCTTCATGCAGATATCCCATGGTGGGCACAAACGCAATGGTTTTGCCCTGACAGCGCAGATTTTCAGAAAACCGGGTCATTTCCCTGATTGATGTAATCACCTTCATGGGTATCGCCTCGCTTTGTATGCCCTGGCTTTTTCCACCAGGGAAGGGGCCCAGGACACCGATCCTAAGGCATGGATGTGGGTATAGGTACCAAAAGTATTGTTTTTAAAAAACCCGTCTTTTTTGTCCAGAATGCCTTTTCCCCTTTCCATGGAAAAGGCCATTTCATGGTCCTGAAAATCGATTTTCAAAATTTTGGAATACCGGAATTCATGCCCTTTCAACATCTCGCCGGTGCGATAAAACGGATTTTTATGCTTCACCAGAACCCGGGTATAGCCATGGCCCTGGGGCTTGATGGAAAGACCGAACCAGATGGGCAGAATACCGGACATGGGATATTCTTTGTCTTTCAGGCAGATGCTCTGGCCAAGAAATATCAGGCCGCCGCATTCAGCATAAATGGGCAGTCCGCTTTGGGACAGGTGTTTCAAATGGTCCCTGAAGCTTGTATTTTCTGCCAGCTGCGGGGCATGGGTTTCAGGAAATCCCCCGCCCATGTAAAGTGCATCCACGTCAGGCAGGGTTTTCTGGTGCAATGGACTGATAAAAACAATTTTCGCCCCCAGATTTTCCAGGGCAGCCAGGTTATCCGGATAATAAAACTGAAACGCAGAATCCCTTACAACCCCGATAACCACCTGGTCATGTGCAGGATTCTTTGGCAAAGAATCTGGTTCGAAAAACCCGCCCCCCGGCGAAACTTTATCCGGACTGTCACTATCGGCATGTATCTTTTGGGCAGTGTCGCAATCATTGATGATTGCCCGGTACAGGGCTTTGAGGTCAATATGGTCGTTGGCCATTTTTTCTACTGATGCAAGGGCCTGGCTGGAAAACCCATGCTCCGCCGAAGTCACAAGCCCCATATGGCGCTCTGGAAAATCTTCAGACCCAAGTTTGGGCACAGCCCCGAAGACCGGTATCCTGCAGAACTGTTCAATATTGTCCGTCACTTTTTTCTGGTGACGGCTGCCGGCCACCTGGTTAAGGATCACCCCGGCAATCCGTATCCTGGGATCAAAATGCATGCAGCCAAGCAGAAGGGCTGCCATTGTCCGGGTACTTTTGGTGCAGTCCAGCACCAGCAGTACCGGCAGATGCAGCAGCAGGGCCAGTTCAGCCGTGGAGGTTGAGCCGTCTGTATCGATGCCGTCGTACAGACCGCGGTTTCCTTCAACAAGAGCGATATCACAGGAATGGGAATGGGTGGCATATGAATTTCGCACAACAGCAGGATGACACAGGTAGGTATCCAGGTTGTAACAGGGGCGGCCGGCTGCCAGAGAAAGCCAGCCGGCGTCAATATAGTCAGGCCCTTTCTTGAAGGGCGAGACCGCAATACGCATGCGGTTCCATGCAGCAGTTATCCCCAGGGAGATGATGGTTTTACCTGATCCACCCCTGAGACCCGCCACCACCAGGCCCGGGACACTTTCACAACTTGCCTGCATGGGTCTGTATCTTTTATCTTTTTTTAATTTTCGCCTTCAGAAGAATGCTGGATGCCCCCGCCTTTAAGACCATACATGGTGGTGGAACCGGATGACCAGTATTCAAGAATACCGTCTTCCACCATTTTATTGACCACTTTTTTGATCATCCGGGGTTTGTCATCCGGAAAAATCTTGTAAAAATCCTTGATATAGAATTTGGATTTTGTTTTGGCCTTTTTGTTCAGCCATTCCAATACCGCATCTTGTGCCGCTTCTTTGTTGTCAAGAAGATCACTCATTGTCTTAACTCCTTTATATTAAAATGGATGAGCCGGGGCACCTTGCGGAAAGCCCCGGCTTTTCATCATATGCAGCAGGATCTGTTCAAAAACAGAGAATACACTAGAATTTGAACTGGGAAGACTGGCGCCAGCTCATGTATGCCTGCTGACGGAAATCATCAATCAGGTGGTGGGTAAAATCAAGCTCACACACCTCAAAGAATTTTTCCCATCCGATTCTTTCCGCCCAGTCACCCAGGCGTTCATATTTATTGGCACCTTTTGCATAGGCTTCCACCATTCTCTGGATGGCATCGGTCATGGACGGCCACCTGGGCATTTCATTGGGCAGGAACGCCACAACCACCTTGGAAAACTTGGGATCGGAAATCCGGTTGGATACCTTGCCCCCTGCCATCAGAACAATACCATCCCCTTCGGTGTCGGCCAGGGGCATGGACGGGCACATGGTATAGCAGTTACCGCAGTACATGCACCGTTCATTTTTAACATCAACAGACTTGACCTCTTTGCCGGAATCCAGCTTCACCTTGGCAGGCTTGATGGCTGCGGTGGGGCATGCAGCAACAGCCAGAGGAATTTCGCAGACCTTGTCAAGGTATTCATGGTCCAGCATGGGCGGTTTTCTATGATATCCCAGAATGGCAATATCAGAGCAGTGAACCGCACCGCACATGTTCAGGCAGCAGGCCATGGATACCCGGAGCTGGGCCGGCAGTCTCATGTCCTGAAAATCGCTGAACAATACATCCATGGCAGCCTTGACCGTACCGGAGGCATCGGTTGCCGGGGTATGGCAGTGGATCCAGCCCTGGGTATGGATAATATTGGTAACACCGGCGCCTGTACCGCCGATGGGAAATTTAAAGGAGCC
>JAABSB010000006.1 GCA_011390615.1 Desulfotignum sp.
TCATGGCTATATTGAAGCAACGGCGGAAAAACTTACGGGAAATGAGATCTATTTTGACATCCCTACGGTCACCGGGACCGAAAACATGATGATGGCTGCTGTGCTGGCAAAGGGCAAAACCGTTCTCAGAAATGCAGCCCGTGAACCTGAAATTATCTGCCTGGCAGATGCCCTGGGCCGGATGGGGGCTAAAATATCCGGGGCCGGCACACCCATCATTACCATTGAAGGGGTGGACCGCCTTGCACCGGCACAGGTCACCGTGATTCCGGACCGCATTGAAACAGGCACCTTTATGGTGGCGGCCGCTGCCACCCGGGGAAATGTACTGATCAAAGGCTGTAACCCGGACCATATCGGTGGGATAATCAGTAAACTTCGGGCATCAGGTGCCGGCGTGGAAATCAGCGAAGATCAGATTCGGGTCAGGGGGGCGGCGCAGGTCAAAAGTGTGGACATTAAAACCCTTCCCTATCCGGGATTTCCCACTGACATGCAGGCCCAGTTCATGACATTGATGTGTATTGCAGACGGTACAAGTATTATCCATGAATCCATTTTTGAAAACCGGTTTATCCATGCCAATGAATTGATGCGCATGGGGGCTGATATCACCCTGTCCAGGGCAAACATTGCCATGGTCAGGGGGGTGCCGAAACTCCAGGCAGCACCGGTCATGGCTTCAGATCTGCGTGCCAGTGCATCATTGGTAATCGCAGGGCTGATGGCCAGAGGCACCACCCTGATTTCCCGGGTATACCATATGGACCGGGGATATGAAGCCATTGAAAAAAAATTCTGTGCCCTGGGAGCTGAGATGGTGCGCATCAAATAGGCTGAAACCATATATGCGGGCGAGGATATGTGAAAGATCCGTCACATGCTCTGGTTCCACCCCTTGTCCCTGTAATCCTGGCCATGATTACAGGGATCATGGCGGGAAATGTCGCTTCTCATGCCCATCTGTTACTGGCTGTTCTTTGCTTTGCTGTTCTGGCTGCCCTGTTTCTGGCAGGCTTTTTTTACAGGGGATGGCTTGTTTTCTGGATCTGTCTTCTGGCGGGCATCTGGTCCGGTTATCAGAGTTTTTACCTCCATTCTCCACGGCTTTTGCCTGGCCATGTGACCCATTTTTACAATGATCCCGACATCCGTGTTGTGGGCAGAATTGTTTCTTTTTCACGAAAATACCCCCATAAGATCCGGGTGGTGCTGGACTGCAGGAAAATTGTTACAACACATTCCGACACAGACTCCCAGGCCGTTTCCGCCACAGGCCGCCTGTATCTTAATGTCTACGGAAAAACTGACCATTCCCTGAAGTTTCATGATCTTATCCAGTGCCCCGGCCCCATAAGGCCCATCCGGAATTTTGGAAACCCCGGTGCATTTGATTACCAGACATTTCTCAAACGCCAGGGCATCTTTGGTGCTGTCCACACAGGTGCAGATAAGATTGTCATGGTTTCTGAAGAAAAATCGTTTTTATTGTTCCGGTGGATTCAGGCTTTGGAAAACATCAGGGACCGGTTTTACAATTTTGTCATGACCCGTCTTGATCACCGTGATCCAGCCCATGTTATGGCTGCCCTGGTTACCGGTATAAAACAGCAGATGCCCGCACAGATCAAAGACCTGTTCGCCCGGTCAGGGGCGTCCCATCTGCTTGCCATTTCAGGCCTTCATCTGGGAATTTTGTCCGTCATCTTTTATTATTTTTTTTATTGGATACTGTCATGTTTTCCACGGCTGCTGATTTCTGCAAAAGCCAGAAAAGCTGCCGGCATATTTACCCTTGTCCCTTTAGGTTTGTATGCTGTGTTTTGCGGGTTTTCTCCTTCCACACAGCGGGCTTTTATCATGATCAGCTTGTTTATGTTTTCTTTTCTGGGGGAAAAACAAAGCCATCCTGTCAATACCCTGGCAGGGGCCGGTATTCTTATTCTGCTTGCTGATCCGGCTGGTTTGTTTTCCATCTCATTTCAATTGTCTTTTACAGCAGTGCTGTTCATCATTTCCGGCCTGGGGATTGTTGGAAAATACCAAAAACCCCATATCCCGAAGATTTTAAAATATCCCGCATCCATCTGCCTTGTGACAATGCTGGCAGGTATTGGCACATTTCCGTTGATCGCCCGGTATTTCAACATGATCTCCATGGTTCAAATTCCGGCAAATCTGATACTGGTACCTTTAATCGGATTTGTCTGTCTCCCCCTTGGTCTGGTGAGCCTGCTGGTCTGGCCCTTTTTTCCCGGTGTTTCCTGTGTGCTTTTGGCCATGGCGGCAAAACTGGTTTCCTTGTGCCTCACATTTCTTGCCTGGCTGACTGAACTTCCCTTTGCCTGGTCCCATGTAACGTCTTTATCTGTGTATGATATGGTGGCCATTTATACGGCCATGGGAGCAGGTTTTTGTTTGTTGTCTTTTAAAAGGACAAAACCGGTAATATTGGTGTGCACTGCCGCCATTACAATTGCTGGCGTATACGGGATACAGGCGGTGGCACGCCCAAAACTTCCCGGGCACATGGTCATCACAATACTGGATGTGGGTCAGGGAAATGCGGCCCTGATTCAGACCATTGAAGGGAAAAACATGCTGGTGGACGGGGGCGGTTTTCCGGGATCCTCAGGCTTTGATACCGGCAGGCATGTGGTGGCCCCTTTTTTATGGCAGCAGCGCATCATGGCACTGGATGCCGTCATACTCACCCACCCTGATTCAGATCACATGAACGGACTGGTATTTATCCTGGAAAATTTCAGGATCGGCACCCTGGTCACAAATGGAGACAAAAGCACCCATGACGCTTTTACCCGTATCATGACGGCCTGTGCGCGCAGACAGATTCCGGTTTTTGTTCCCAACTGCGAAAAAAAACAAATCCTGTATGACAAAACAGTGCTAGCATTTTTCCAGTGTGCATCTGTTCGTCCCGGATTGGATCCCAATGATAATTCTCTGGTCTTCAGGCTGAAACTGCAGGATTTTTCCATGCTTTTTCCAGGAGATATCATGAAAACAAGGGAATACTTACTGGCACAGGTGGTACATAAAAATCTTGTGTCCCGCATTCTGCTGGCCCCCCACCACGGCAGCAATACCTCTTCCACCAAGTTTTTCCTTGATAAAATTAACCCTGAAAGTGTAATAGTATCCTGCGGGTTTAATAACCGCTACAAATTTCCCCATCCAGATGTTCTGGCGCGTTACCGGCAAAGGGGTATTCAGGTTTTCAGAACCGATACCCAGGGTGCGGTTACCATTATATCTTCTGGTAAAGGGTATACAATTGCGACCCATAAAGGCGGGTGATCGTGTTTTATATTTATTTTTCCTATGTTCTGCTGTTGTCCGGACTGATTCTACTGGACTGTATGAGAAAAAAAAATCCCAGGTGGTGGGCAGCCATGGTATTGCTGGCACCAATCACCACCCCGTATGTGATCTTTAAATCCAGAAAGACCGCGGGCATGATTTTGTTCATGGTGTTTTTGACCAGTTTTTCTGTGGTTGTGGGGGCTGAACTGTATATCTTGGCCCATGAAAAAGAAAAGAACAAATACGCCCACCTGCCTCCCATAACCACCCAGGTAATCCTGCTGTGCAACAATCTCAAACAGAGCACAACCGATCTGGATGACGGTTTGGTACAGCTGGAAAATATGTCCAAAGTGGAATCCAGTCTTGAAAAACTGCAACAGACCATCGCGTTTATAAAATCTTTGCGCCTTACCCTGGCCCGAAACCAGGATGCCATTGACCGGCTGGTCAAACTTACCACAGATTACAAAGATTATTTCATGAAAAAAGAACTGCACTGGATTTATCAGGTCCGCCAGTATTATACCAACCGCCACGTCATCCGTCACTTTCAAAGCCTTGAAACCTACCTGAATGATTTTAACGCGCTGCTCACCTATGCCTATACCAATTTTTCACAGATTGCCGACCACAAAGATCCCGAAAGTCTGAGAAATTATGATGAATACTATTTTCGGTACCGCCGGGCAGTGGACCGTCACAATGCCTTTAATGTGCAGCGGATCGCGTTTCAGAACAATTATGTGAAAAAATACCCTGCCATCAAAGCGTACCTGCCGGGTGAACGTCAGACAGAAACCTTCCGGTTATGGGAATAGCCTTTCTGTCTGAAATATTTGATAAATGGTACCACCAGCTTGTTTTTATTGCCGCCGGAAAGATCATAGGTGATACTGACAATGGGCACGCCGGTTTTTGCTTCTAGTTTGGCAGCCATGGCCTCTGTTACCAGTCCGGGACAGCAGAAGCCCGGGTTGGTCTGCACCAGAAGTGCCAGATCAGGATGTTCCCGGATGATATGGTGAATTTTTAACACATTGTCCATGGACTCGCCGGTATGTTCCGGCTGGATGCCGTATTGTTCCAGGATGTTTTCATAGGAGTTGGTGACAAGAAAATCTGATTCCTGCAGCACCGGTGCAAAATACTGGAAATATTTTTTTTCCATGGCCTGCATGGCGACCATCAGGGCTTTGTTTGAAATGAGGCTCAGGTATTTGCCCTCCTTGAACCATTTTTTAAAATAGGAGTTGGCAATAATTTTGATATATTTATAGTAAGGGGTTATGATCACCTCTCCGCCGTTGGCTTCAATGTAATGCACCAGATCCTGGTTCATGATGTCATTGTCCCTGACATACAGATCCCCGAAAATGGCCACCTTGGGCCGGGTACCGGAACCATCTGTTTTTATCCGGCTGAACAGAGGAATGGCCGCTGCAAGGGCATCCTGTTTGGAGCCATTGCCGGAAAATGCCCTGCCGATGATCTCCAGTGCAGCGGCCAGTACCCTGTCTGTCTCACCTTTGTTTATTTCATAGGGGCGTATCTTGCATCCAATGCTTCTGAGAAGTCCGCCGAACATATAGGCAAAATAGGCATTGGTGGATGCCCTGAACGATATGTCAAACAATGACAACTCCCCGTGATAAATGCCTGATTTTTCGAATCCGTTTGCCTCCTGCTTGAATATATGCTGGATATGATAGGGATACATCCTGATGTTACAGGCGATATCAGAACGGTTGAGCCAGAGCAGGGTATTTTCCGGGTCCAGGCCATGTTTTTTCACCGTATGGATAAACCCTGCAGCCACGGCATTGAGGGGGAGGCACTGGCCGGTATTGGTCAGCAGACTTTTTTTCAGGGTTTCACTGGTTTCTTCCATTAAAAAGGCCTGAAGTCCCTCGCTCTGAAAGGTGGATACGATCAGATGCCCGGTAAGGGCATCCCAGTTCGGAAAAATGATATTTTTTCCATCCAGGGAATCCACAAATCCAGGGGAAAAATCCAGGGGCCGGTGCCCGGATTTATCCCTGGCCTGATGGTGGTTGGTAAACGCCCCCACTGCCGCTTCAATCCGGGTTTCATACCCGGTACTGGAGTCATGTTCATCCAGTTCGAGTACCAGATAGGGTTTGTTGAAACCTGCCATGATCTGTTTGAAATATTCCACACCAAAAGCATCAGGAGAGCATTTGAAAGAGGTGATGTATACCGGATACAGATCATCTGTAAGGGCCGCTGCATAAGCGGCCTTCAGTATATGGGCGGCGTATTTCCAGTGGATCTCTTTCAACAAAGGACGAATGGGGGTAAAATCTATGTCTGATGTGTCCACCATATCCTGGAAATAGGTTTCAACCCCCATGTTTTCAAAGATCCGGGGAATACGGTGGTTCATGGTTTCAGACAGCACTGTATAGGGACGTCCCAGCAGCAGGGCCTTGATACCCGGCCGTGACTGCCCCCGGGATTTATACAGGGCTGACAGTTTTGTCTGGTTTTCTTTGCGAAATTCCACAGCCTTGTCCCAGGCTGTGTGGATATCAAAAAAAGAGAACAAAAAATCCGGAGAAATCTGTTTCAAAGACTGGTACAGCGCCATTTTGGTATGAAAACTGGTATACAGGTATTTAATGGTGGGCATGACCAGCCGCCGGCCATCACAATGGTCCAGGCAGGCAATGATTGCAGGACTGAACTGGGTGTAATAACAATGCTGGCGCCTGACCCGTTTTTCATCGGTTTTTTCTTCAAAATAAAAGGGTAAAAACACATAATCCGCTTTTTCTAAAAGATGCGCCACATGGCCGTGCAGGGCAGTCACCGGTGCACAGAATTCCGCCCTGGCAATGGTTTTTCCCAAAGCCACCGGCTGTTTCAGGTTCCGGCTGGCAATGGTTTTGATGCCCAGGTGTGAAAAAAAGTATTCCCAGAATTCCAGATCTTCGAACAGATGCAAGGCTGCGGGTATGCCGATGGTGAACCCATGCTTTTCAGCACGGGGGGCAATGGGCAGCAACTGCTGTTTGCGCATTTTTTTCAGATCATATGCATTTTTTTTGGGTACCATTTTTTGGGTATCATAATCCCGGCCGCACAAAAACCCATAGGCATGGGGCCGGCCGTCCACATTTGCAATGGTGAGCTTGCAGTGGTTAGTGCATAGCTGGCACACTTCCTGGTGCACCGGAATATTTTTTTTCCACAGGCCAAATCCCCTGAACTGTGTTCGGCTGATGCATTTTTCACGGGCCAGCAGCGCCACGCCTAAAGCACCGGTCAGATGGCACAAACGGGATACATGGATCGGTTTTTGCAGCTTTTGTTCAAACGCCGCCACCAATGCCTTGTTTCTGGCCGTAGCCCCTTGGAAGAGAATACAGTCTCCGATCCTGCCCACATTTGCCACCTTGGTCAGATAGTTGTCTCTGACCGAATGGAGAACCGATGCCAGAATTTCATTTTTCTCATACCCTTCAGCAAAAAAATAGTTGATGTCCCGTTCCATGAAAACCGTACACCGGTCGCTGGACACCGGGGCCTTGACCCCTTCTGCACGTTCTGAATATTCAGAAAGCGGGCAGGACAGTTTTTCAGCCTGTTCTTCAATGAAACTGCCGGTACCGGCTGCACACACGGTATTCATAACTGAAGCGGTCACCCTGCCGTCCTTTACCAGGGTGAATTTGGCATCCTGTCCCCCGATTTCAATGATGGTATCCACATCTTTGTTTAAATTCACAGCGGCTGTGGCATGGGCCGTTATTTCATCAGGTTCGATATCCGCCCCGATAACCCTGCCGCTGATGCGCCGGCCGGAACCTGTGGTGCCGCATCCTTTGACACAAACCGCAAGACCTGCTTCCGCCATAAAGGTGTCCATGGCTTTGCATATTTTCTGGACCGCCTGGACCGGCCGTGATGCGGTTTTGGTATAGCACCCCACAATGGGGTCTCCGTTCTGATTTATCAATATGCTCTTGGTGGATGTGGACCCCACATCCAGCCCCAGATAGGTGCAGGAGAGATCCGCATGTGTCGGATCGGTGTAGATATCGGTTTCCACCCCGTCATGCACAACCTGTTTAAAGCTGTGAAAATCAGGATAATCCGACAGTGAAAGAGACAGTGCCGGGTACAGGTAGCTGTCTTTTTTCGGCAGGGTTTTGAAAAATGCATCAGCAGAACCAAAGCTTGCAGGGGCCGGTGTTTTTTCCTGCATTTGGTCCCACAGGCACAGGGCTGCACCGGCTGCACCATAAACATCGGCATGGACGTCAATGACCATGGAAATTTTGAGAAGGGATTCCAGATACCGGGTTACGGCCGCGTTTTTGGCAACCCCGCCGCAAAAAAGGATGGTACCCTGGATGTCATTGCCTGTAAAAAGGGTGTTGACAATATTTCTGGCCAGCCCGTAACATAACCCGTCACAGATCTGTTCAATGTTATACCCCTCCTGCTGGGCATGTATCAGATCGGTCTTGGCAAAAACCGCACACCTGGTGGCGATGTCAGGTCTTTTTTGCCGGTTTTTCAAGGCTTTTTCACTGATCTCACAAGACCCCTTCAAATTAAGCCGTCTGGCCTGTTGGTCCAGAAAACTGCCGGTGCCGGCGGCACAGGAGGTGTTGTGCCTGGTCCCGGTGTAATTGTTTTGTCCGTCAAACAGGCTCAGGGAAAATTTTTCTCCGCCCACATGCAGCAGGCCATCACAGCCATTTTTGTGAAATGCCCTGGCAGCCCTGATAACAGCAACCTGTTCATCAAACCTTTCATGGGAAAAGACAAAAGAGGGAGTGGCATCGGTTACAGCCACGTACTGTACTTTTTTGACTGCATCATGGGACAACAGTGCGGACAGACAGGAGGTAACATCCCCCTGGTGAACAGCAGTGGCCTTGTGCATCAGATTTTTGTTGCAGTCAATGACAGCAATGCTCACAGACACGGATCCCACATCAATTCCTGCAATTGTATATGCCATTTTACAAAGCTTCCTTTACCTGGTTCCAGAATTCCTTAACCCCGTTCATCCAGCCGTCCAAAAACATTTTTTTGTGCTCTTTTTGTCCGTCGATGGTAAATTTGTCCACCCCGTAACTGCCCAGAATATTATTAAAATATGCGGACAGTCTTGTGTCCTGCACCAGGTCATACGTATCCTGCACATGCAGTACGTATAGCAGGTCTTCAAAATGGGCGGACTTTCCCCATCTTATGCCTTCGTTTCGTCCGAGCCTGTAAAACTGTTTGACCCAGGCCTGTTTTTCCTGTTGCAGCCGTTTTACAACCTCGGGCATATCAAATTCCTGGGAAAAGCGCTTCTGGAATTCTTCTTTTTTCTGGATGGCTTCTGTTACCGCATCCTGAAACATTTTTGAAAAATTAAAAGAATCCCGCCATTGTGTGAGACGTTCGTGGAGCATGTCAGGTATGCTCAGGGTGATTTTCTGGGCCATGGATTTTCCTTTACACCATACATCTAAGTTATGTATTATCCCTGAATTTTCACATAAACCGGCCTTTATACGTAACGGTTTTTACTGTACGTGTCAATCTGTTTGTCAACATATCTTGTGTTTCTTTTGTGAATCCGATATAAAACAACCCATTATGATAACCGGTTATATTGAGGCCATAGGCAGTATTTTTACCAGGTTTGCTGGATCAGTGGGCAGATTTTTTCTGTTTTTTGTGTCAGGTGTAAACCAGATATTTTCCACGCCTGTTCAAACAGGTAAAATACTGGACCATATCTGGTTTATCGGCGCCAAATCCGTTTTCGTCATTTTGCTCACCGGGCTGTTCACCGGTATGGTTTTAGGGCTTCAGGGATACTACACCCTGGTTACATTCGGATCTGAAGCAGCCCTGGGAACGGCGGTTTCTCTGACCCTGATCCGGGAACTGGGCCCTGTACTGGGCGCCATCATGGTCACTGCCAGGGCAGGTTCCGCCATGGCTGCTGAAATAGGGGTCATGCGCATGTCGGAGCAGATCGATGCCCTGTTCACCATGCAGATAGATCCTGTGCGCTTTGTGTTTACCCCCAGACTCCTGGCAGCAGTCTTAAGCTTTCCTTTGCTTACCGCACTCTTTGACATGGTGGGGATTTTCGGGGGATATCTGTCCGGATCTCTTTTTCTGGGGATAAATGAAGCCGTTTACATGGACAGGGTGATAAACAGTGTGAAACTTATTGATATCTGGGGGGGATTTTTCAAATCTCTGGTGTTTGCCGTTGTGGTGACCACCATATGCTGCTACCGGGGGTATTATTCCCATGTGAACCGCCAGGGCGCCTACGGGGCCAAAGCTGTGTCCCTGGCAACCACCAGTGCTGTGGTACAATCTTGTGTCTGTGTACTGATCTGTGACTATGTCATTACCTCTTTTCTGGTGTAACCCATGGCAGCCCATTTTATCCAATTTCAAGACATAAAAAAACAATTTGGTGCCCTGGAGGTGCTCAAGGGGGTAAACCTGTCCATAACCCAAGGGCAGGTTACCGTGGTTATCGGCAAAAGCGGAACAGGCAAATCCGTATTGCTCAAGCATATTGTGGGGCTGATCCACCAGGATTCCGGCCAGCTGCTGATCCAGGGGGAGCCTCTGGACCGGTTGTCCAAAGAAAAGCTTCGCCGGTTTAAAAACAAAACAAGCTATATGTTCCAGGACAACGCCCTGTTTGACTTTCTCACCGTATTTGACAACATTGCACTGCCCCTGAAGGAAACATCAAAAATCGCAGATGCCGTATTGCAGCAAAAGGTGCATGCCCGCATGACACAGCTGGGTATTGACGGCATTGACCACAAATACCCATCGGAACTGTCCGGGGGAATGCGCAAGCGGGTGGCCCTGGCACGGGCACTTGTGACGGATCCGGAGGTTATACTGTTTGATGAGCCCACCACAGGCCTGGATCCCATACGCAAAAAAGATGTACATACCATGATAAAAGCATACCAGAAACAATTTGGATTTACCGCTGTGATTGTGAGCCATGATATCCCGCATATTTTTGATCTGGCCCAGCACATTGCCCTGCTGGATGACGGCATCATCATTTTTGAAGGCTCACAGCAAGACTTGCTGCGCTCCGAGACCCCTGAGGTGCAGGCTTTTATACAGGGGAAAACCAGCATGGAGCATGAATGATTCACACAAAAGCCAACAGGGCTATAAAGGGCCAACAAACCTGCAGAATATGCAGCATTGGACAAAAAGGCATTATTTTTACCTATATTCTGGGGACCATATTGTATGAATGAGAACAAACGCAATTTTTATGTGGGTATCTTTGTCATTATCGGCATACTCTGCAGTGGATACCTGATCATTGTAATGGGAGATCTATCGGTTTTTTTCAAAGACCGGTATACGGTCCATGGATATTTTTCCTCTGCATCGGGTCTCAAAAAAAATGCTGTGGTGGAACTAGCCGGTGTGAAAATCGGTCATGTGTCCGCCATCAGTATAGACACACAATTTCTGGTGGCAAAAGTGGTACTGGATATTGACCGGAAAATTGCCATATCCGAAGACAGCATTGCATCAATCAAAACCGCGGGGATAATCGGTGAGAAATATATTGAAATCTTGCCCGGTGGATCAGATACCGTGCTGGCCCACGGAGATGACATTGAAAACACGGAATCATCCCTGGATATTGAATCATTGATCAGAAAATTCATTTTCAGTGAAAATGCCTTGTGATACATCAGGCAACCGGCTGATTCTTCTTAAAACTTTATAAAAGGATGTATGACAATATGAAAAAAGTGTGTCAGGCTCTGTGTATCATTGCTGTTTTAATTTTTGCGGTCACCGTATCCATTGTATGGGGTGATGACGCTGTTTCCGTATATCAAACTGCGTCACAGCAGGAAAATCCCGATGCGGTATCAGGGGGAGACAACGGTCCTGATGATGATGACCTGTTTGATGCATTTGAAGATGATGATGCCCACGATACATCCCGGGTGGCTGATCCCATTTATTATTTTAATTATGCCATGTATACGGTGAATGACAGGCTGTATTTTTATATACTCAAGCCGCTGGCATCGGGGTATAAAGCGGTTGTGCCCACACCGGCCAGAAGGGGGGTCCGCAATTTTTTCCACAACCTGCTGTTTCCTGTCAGGTTTGTCAATAACCTGCTCCAGGGAAAACTGCACCAGGCATCGGATGAAATCGGCATATTTCTTGTGAATACAACCGCCGGCGTGCTGGGGTTCAACCAGGTGGCCCAGAAACACCTGGATATGCACACAAAAACAGAAGACCTGGGTCAGACCCTGGGAACCTATCACATCACAGAAGGGTTTTATCTGGTACTGCCGTTTTTCGGTCCTTCCACCCTGCGGGACACACTGGGCAGGGCAGGGGATTACTTTATCACCCCCCTCAACTATGCAGAACCCTGGGAGCTTGAAACCGGACTTGGCATACTTGATACCGTCAACCGGATATCTTTCCGCATCGGTGACTATGAGGACCTGAAAGCGGCATCCCTTGATCCATATACCGCCATCAAAAATGCCTATATCCAGAACAGAAGATCACAGGTCAATAAGTGACAGGGAACAGATCGTTACGGCGGGAAGGCAGAAAGTAGCGCATTCTGTGGGACCGGACATGGTGCAGCTGAGCCGGATCAAGATCCACAACATGCAGGTGATTTTTTTGGGCCATGGACCTGGAAACAAGATTTCCGTCAGGACCGATAAAAAGAGACAGCCCGGGGAAATGCAATCCAGCACCATTGTCTCCGGCCTGGTTCACTGCAGCGATAAAAACCCCGTTGTCAAAAGCCCGGGCCGGCAGATGCCGCATCCAGGACCTGTGTTTTTCCAGGGGCGTTCCTCTGGGCGATGCATGGGGCAGGACAATAAGGTCCGCACCCTGGATGGCCATGGCGGTGGATAATTCCGGAAAGTGCGCATCATAGCATAACTGGATGCCGAATGTGATGCCGGCATGTGAAAACACTGGAATTTTGCATCCAGGGGAAAAAATTTCCTGTTCACTGGGCGGGATGTGCAGTTTTCGGTATGTGCCATGGGTTGTGCCGGGAATAAACACGAGATGGGATGCAAAGGTCTTTCCGGCATCGGCTTTTTCAGCCATTCCTGCCAGGATTGCCAGATTCAGCTGATCTGAGATCTTTTGAAATTTTTTGATCAGAAGGGTATCAATGGTTCTGGCATAATCTGCAATGTTGCGGCCGGTGCCGTAACCGGTGAGGTTCATCTCCGGAAGCACCACCATGTCAGCCTTTTTTTGGGCTGCCCTGGAGATGAGACCAAGGCAGTTGTTCATATTTTCATCCCATCTGCCCACGCGGCACGTGATGGCCCCGAGGCAGATTCTCACCCGCTTCACAGCTTGAAATTGGCGGAAATTTTAAAGACCCGGGTGGCCGGCAGATTCAGGATGGGATGTACCCCGGTTTTTCGGGATATCTCATCAAGACGGGCCTGGATCAGTTCCCGGGATGGGGCGATAAAGGTAAACCAGATGTTGAAGGCATGTTCCCGCATGTAATTGTGGGTAACCCCGGGGTATGCATTGACAGTGTGGGTAAAGAGATCGATTTTTTCATCTGCAACCTTTGCCGTACACAGGGTGGAAAAATAACCGAGCCGGTCCGGGCTGAAATTACCGCCGATGCGCCGGATAAGAGATTTTTCCTTCATCAGGCGAATCCGGTCCATGAGCCCATCTTCAGTTAATCCCAGCTGCCGGGCAAGCACCCTGTATGGCCTGGCATCAATGGGAAAATCAAGCTGAATCGTGTTGAGAATGGCTTTGCTGGTGTCGTCAATGGCGGTCATTGGATCACTTTCCTAAAAACGGGACAGGCGTAAAAGATGTATGAAACAAAAAAAGGCCCTGTTTCATGCAAAACAGAGCCTTTTCAAACAAATCACAACCAATTAGAAATGGTATGAATTATACACATCCGGTCGGCTTGGGCAGACCGGCCATTTTACAGGCGCCTTTACCCGGGCCTGAGGGGAACAGTTCATAGATGTGTTTGAGTTTGAATTTGGTGAGTTTGGAAAGTACCCGCACCATCGGGGCAATACCGTTTTTCTCATAATAGTCCTGGAGCACTTTCACCAGCTGCCAGTGCTCGTCAGTCATCTCTTCAATTCCTTCCTGTGTCTTGACATATTCCACCCACTCTTCTGAGTAAGAATTATAATCAAGAAGGAATCCATCTTCATCTATTTCAAATGTTTTCCCGTTGAATTCTACTGTTGCCATGTAAACTTTCCTCCTGTAAATAATAATTTTTTTTACTATCAATTTTAAGACATACTGTCTTGGCTTCATGGTCTGCTATAATAATTGACCACTAACCATATCTTAGCAACCCTGGCTTGTCAACAAAGAATCATGCCTGATTGCAAAAAAAAAGGCCTTTTCCGTGCAAAGGATTTAATACTCTTTCGGGGTCTGGTTTATCTGTTCAAGGGTAAAAACCGGTCCGTCTTTGCACACCAGTTCCTTTCCGATATTGCACCGGCCGCACATGCCGATACCGCACTTCATTCTGTTTTCCAGGGACATGATTATCTGGTGTTCCTGGTATCCCAGCTTTGTCAGTGCCGGCTGGGTAAATTTGATCATGATGGGCGGTCCGCACACAATGGCATAGGTGTCCTCATCCGCTGGAGGGGCATTTTTTTCCACCACCTGGGGTACGAATCCGGTATGGTATTGCCATTCCGGGTCATCAGTACCATCCACTGTGATATGCATATTGATGTCATCGCGTTTTTCCCAGTCAAACAGCTCTTCTCTGTACAGCAGCATACCGGGTGACCTGGCACCGTACACCACGTCTATGTTTTTGAACCTGGACCGGTTGGCAGGGTCCAGCATGTAGACAATGGACGATCGCAGGGTGGTAAAGGCAAATCCGCCGCCGATGATGACCACGTTCTTGTTTTCCAGTTTTTCCCAGGGATACCAATTGCCCAGCGGCCCCCGGATGCCCATGATATCTCCCTTTTTCATGTTGTGAAGATGGGTAGTGACCATGCCGGTTCTGAAAACGGTGAATTTGACAAAACCTTTTTCCACCGGTGATGAGGCAATGCCGATGGGAATTTCTCCCACACCCGGTATGGAAAGTTCGGCAAACTGGCCGGCCTTGTAGGCGAATTTTTCTTCATCTGCAGGATTTTGAAAAACAAAGGTAAAGGTTTTCAGGGACTTGTCTTCCGTTGCCACTTCGATATCATCAATGCGAACCGGATACGGTACATAAGGGTTTTCCATATCATTTCTCCTTGGTGTTCGCTATTTACTTGCTCTCATAATTATTCATAATTGTGCACACTTCCCGGATGTCGATATTCACCGGACAGCTGGCAACGCACCTGCCGCATCCCACACACATGATGCCCTGGTCATATTTGTCCACAAAATATTTCAATTTGTGCATGAACCGCTGCCTGACCCGCTGCACCTTGGATCCTCTGGGGTTGTGACCGGATGCATGGTGGGTGAACAACGGAGACATGCAGGTATCCCAGTTTCGAAACCTTACTGCTGTCTTGTGTTTGGTTTCATCCTGGATATCAAAACACCAGCAGGTGGGGCACACAAATGTGCAGGTGCCGCAGTTGATGCAGGAAAATGCCACATCATCCCAGAAAGGGGCTTCATACAGATCCAGAATCGATTTTTCAGAAAGCTGGTCCGTGTCAACAGAGGTAATATTTTTTTCCGCCTCTTTTCTGAGAATATCGAACAGGGACTGGCTTTCCGCAGCATCAGCCCTGGTATCAAATCCGCAGGCCCCAGCCCAGGTTTCCCCTTTTTCGGTCAGGATCTTGGCCAGGTATCTGTCATCCAGATCCGCCATTAAGACATCCAGTCCTTCTTCACTGAAAGGTCCGCATCCGGTGGATGTGGAAAAATCACAGGGACCTGGGTGGTTCACCCCCAGTCCCACAAAGGTGGTGGCTGCATAGGCCTCACACCAGTAAGGATCCTGATAATCCGGGTTGTCAAAATTCAACTTGACCAGAAGGATGGCCCTGGCATCATAGGGCCGGATCCCCAGAACCACCCGGGGGGTATCATCTTTTTTCACCGGCTTCATGACGTGGTGGTCTTCTATGGATGCATCCAGGGTTGCTGTCAGCATTTTTTGTGTCTGGGGAAAAAGCACAGACTTCGGGGACATGACCGTAACACCCGCATCCATCAGGGGATGGACATCCGGGGCCAGCGGTTTTATCTGGCAGCCGTTTTCGTCCTGGACAGGGCCGAAAACCTGATAGGTTTCTCTGGATTTGTCTATCCCCGTGGTCCAGTCCTTTTTATCGATTGTTATGAAATTCATATGCATACCTTTATTTGTTTACTTGATAAAATCATTGGGATCATCCGGACTGTATACATCCAGGGGTGGACGTTTTTCCATGTCCAGGCCCGCTTCCCAGCCAAAGAGCTCCAGAGCGTCTTTATTGAGCTTACGGGTGAAATCCCTGACATTGATTCCCATGGGGCAGGCTTCCACACAGGCACCGCAGTCCGTACACCTGCCAGCACAGTGAAAGGCCCGCAGAAAATGAAAGGTATTGATATCAGTCTTGTCCTGGCCCTTGCCCACCCACTGGGGAGAAGATTCATCCACAAAACAGGTGGGGCAGTAGCACAGGGGACAGGCATTTCTGCATGCATAGCACCGGATGCAGTTTTTGGTCAATTCCTGAAAATGGGCCCACCTGGCTGCCGGATCCATGGCTGCAATATGGTCCACATCGGCAAAGGGCTGGTCAAGAGACTGCTCTTCAACCGGTTCTGCCGCCATGACGTCAAACACCACCGGGTTGCGGTGGGTGCAGACCCGGCAGTTATGCCGCAGCACATCTTTTTTGGAAACCTTTTCTTTTTTTTGGGGCGATACAATGGTAAGGGTATCACCATCTTCAATGAAATCCGTGATTTCATCTTCAAAAAGGGCGGCAATCTTTCTTTTGTCCACCATGCCGGTGCAGGGGACCCCGATGATATACAGCTGGTCCCGGGACACCTGGTTTTCCACCATATGGGTGACCAGGTTCCGGGAATCGCATCCTTTTGCCGTTACGGCAATTTTACCCTCTTTTGGTAATACGTCTGACACATAATTGGCCAGGTTGAGTCCGCAGGTTGCATTGAAAACCAGTTTTGCCACATCCTCTTTGGATGTGACGGCAATGGGGCGGGAGGCCATGGGAATGGAACCCTCGGCAAACCCGATCACTTTTTGTACTTTCCCTTTGGCAAGCAGGTCTGCACAAATCGTCCTTATTTTTTCTATACAGGTATCCATGATATACCCCTTATTTGGTATAGTCTTTTGCAAATTTTTTATCGGTGTCCAGGGCCCTGACTTTGTCGGATATCTCTTTGACCACATCCACAAACTTGGTGGCTTCGGCAGAGGAGATCCAGGAAAAATGCAGCCGGTCCCGTTCAACACCCATATGTTCCAGAAGGTTTCCCATCATAGCAAATTTCCGTCTCGCATAGTAATTACCGTCCAGGTAATGGCATTCGCCGGGATGTCAGCCGGACACCCATACGGCATCAGCACCCTCCCGGAAAGCGGACAGAATGAATTTGGGGCTCATGCGGCCGGAGCAGGGGATCCGGATCACCCGGATATCTGCCGGGTATTCCATCCGGCTCACCCCTGCCAGGTCTGCTGCACCATACGAGCACCAGTTGCACAGAAAACTTACAATTTTTATATTATCATCAGCCATTGATTATATCTCCTTTAGCTTTCTTCATCTAACTTACTTCATCCAGAGCAAAAATCTGTGAAAGAATCTGGTTGGTGTCAAATCCCCGCAGATGGATGGCACCGGATCTGCAGGATGCCACGCACAGGCCGCAGCCTTTGCACAGCACAGCATTGACATCCGCCCTGCCTGCAAACCGGCCTTCAGCCATGAATGACGGGGCGTTGTACGGACAGATGGACACACACACACCACAGGCACTGCATTTTTCCACATCCACGCTGGCAATGGTGCCGGAGGTGAACAGGCTGTCTTTTTTGGCCAGCAGGGTCAGGGCCCGGGAAGCGGCAGCCCGTCCCTGGGTAATGGCCTCGTTCACCGGTTTGGGATAGTGGGCGGAACCGGCAATAAAAACACCGTCTGTGGCAAATTCCGCCGGTCCGAGTTTGGCATGTTTTTCCACAAAAAACCCTTCATCATTCAAGGGCACCTTGAAGAAATTGGCCAGGCGTTCATCTTTTCTGGGCACCAGGGCCGCAGCCAGGGTGAGCAGGTCCGCATGAATGGTCACAGGCTTGTTCAGCACGTGGTCCGTAAGGGTGATCTTGAGACTCTCTTTTTCCACCACCACTTCAGGCTTGTTTTCCACATCATACCGGATAAAAATGACCCCTTTTTCCCTTGCTTCTTTATAGAGCAGTTCCCGTTCGCCGTAGGTTCTGATATCCCGGTAAAGGATAAACACATCGGTTTCAGGATTTTTTTCCTTCAAGGCAATGGCATTGTCTACAGAATGGGTACAGCAGACCCGGGAACAATAGGGACGTTGGGGTTCTCTTGATCCCACGCACTGGATGAACACCGCAGACTGCACCGTATCCAGTTTCGGATCATTTTCCTTGAACATTCTGTCCAGATCCAGGGTCCTGAGGATTCTGTCATCTTTGCCAAAACTGTATTCAGTGGGTTCAAGGGCCTTTGCACCTGTTGCCAGAACTGCAACCCCGTGCTCCAGTGCCGTTGTTTTCCCGTTGGTTTTCAGCTGGGAGGTAAAATTTCCCACAAACCCGTCCACCCCTTCCAGGGTGGTATTTGTATGGACAACTATCTTGTCATTGGATGTAATTTCCTTGATCAGGGCATCCAGTTCTTGTTGTACATTTTCTCCCTGGGCTGTTTTCCACAACTTCAGGGCCTCGCCCCCCAGGCAGTCCTTCTTTTCGATGATATGGGTTTCATACCCCTGGGATGCCAGGCTTCTGGCCGCAGTCATACCGGCCAGTCCACCCCCCACCACCATGACCGAGGCGTTGACATTGATCTTTTCCTCTTTCAGGGGCTGGGCCAGAGCCGCTTTGGCAACCGCCATCCGCACCAGGTCCTTGGCCTTGTCTGTGGCAATGTCAGGATTGTTCTTGTGGACCCAGGAGTTGTGGTTCCGGATGTTGGTCATTTCAAACAGGTATTTGTTCAACCCTGCGTTTTTCAGGGTTTCCTGGAACAGCGGCTCATGGGTCTTGGGGGTGCAGGCTGCCACCACGATGCGGTTCAGGCCTTTTTCTTTGATGATTTCCACCATCTTGTCCTGGGCATCCTGGCTGCATGCATAGGTGGTTTCTTCAGCCACAGTCACATAGGGCAGGGTGGCGGCATATTCGGTGACATTGGGACAATCCACCACACCGGCAATGTTGGAGCCGCAGTCGCAGATAAATACCCCGATATTGGGCCGGTCCCCCACCACATTTGTTTCCGGCACCGCAGGGAATTCTTTGGTCAGGGTGTTGCGGACCTCAGCCAGGGCATCACCGGCAGCCGAAGCCGCAGCAGACGCATCCAGAACCGATTCCGGAATATCTTTGGGATTGTTGAACACCCCTGACACATAAATGCCGTCCCTGGATGTGGTCACCGGTTCAAAAGAGGCTGTTTTTGCAAATCCGCTTTCCGTAAGATCAATGTCCAGTTTTTTGGCCAGATCCCTTGTTTCCCGGGAGATCTCAAGGCCCACAGACAGCACGATCATGTCATAGGTGTCTTTGACAATCTGGCCCATCTCATCCACATACTGGATAAGCAGATCACCGGTTTCCGGATCTTCGGTGACCGAATGCACCCGGGAACGGATAAAATTGATGCCGTGTTTGTGTTTGGCAGTTTCGTAGTATTTTTCAAACTCCTTACCCGGGGTGCGCATATCCATGAAAAAAATGGCGCAGTCCAGGTCTTTTCCGGCATGCTCTTTGGCTATGATGGCTTCTTTCACCGCGTACATGCAGCATACTGATGAACAATAGGGATTATCGCATTTGTTGACATCCCGGGACCCCACACACTGGAACCAGGCGATCTTTTTGGGGTCCTTGCGCTTTTGTGCCAGCAGTTTGTCTTTTTTCTTTTTGGGTTGTGCCGGCAGTTTGGGAAATGTGGTCACATGTCCCATGGTGGGGCCGGTGGCGGACAGAATCCGTTCAAACTCCATGGAGGTGACCACGTTGGCAAAATTGGCATACTGATAATTGTCAAATTTTGAGGGATCAAAGGGTTTGAACCCGGGTGCCAGGATAATGGACCCGGCAGTAATGGTCAACACTTCCTCTGTCATGGTGTAGTCTATGGCATCAGCCGGACAGACCGTTTCACAGGTGCCGCATTTATCCTTGGTCAGCTTCAGACAGACATCCGGATTAATGGCATATTTCAAGGGCACTGCCTGGGGATATTCCACATAAATGGCGGTTTGTGCTTTGAGATCTGCATTATACTTGTCATCGAATTTACCCGGACATTTTTCCGTACAGGCCCCGCAGGCAATACAGCGGTCTTCTCTGACGTACCGGGGTTTTTTTAAAATTTCAACGGTAAAATTGCCTTTTTCACCGGAGATGTTTTTGACTTCAGAAAGGGTTAAAAGCTCTATGTTTAAATGCCGGCCGACCTCGACCAGTGTGGGTGAGATAATTCACATGGCACAGTCATTGGTTGGAAACGTCTTGTCCAGCTGGGCCATGACACCGCCGATGGACGGGCCTTTTTCCACCAGGTAAACATAAAATCCGGAGTTCGCAAGATCCAGTGCAGACAGCATGCCGGAAATACCGCCACCTATCACCACCACAGATCCGGTCTTTTTTGATTCCATTGTTTGTCTCTCCTTTAGTTCATAAAACAATTACAGCCCAATCTTAGATTCTAAAATTGCTGTTATTTTCAGATCCATCATAAAAGTTGGTGCTTTTTTAATTAATTGCCATTAATTAAAAGATTATGTTATAAAACCATCTGCCAAATAATGTCAACCATTATTGACCAAAACACAGATACCCCTTTGTCCATGGAAAAAATCATCACCATCTGCGGTCCCACAGGCATCGGAAAGACCGGTTTTGCCATTGCCCTGGCCAAAGCGTGCAACGCAGAGATCATCGGGGCTGATTCCATGCAGATATATAAATATATGGATATCGGCACTGCCAAGCCGGATGCCGCAGAACTGGCACAGGTCCCCCACCACCTGGTGGATTTTCTGGATCCATCCCGGGATTTTGATGCCGGCCAATATGCACAGATGGCTGCACAAAAAATCATTGATATCACCCAAAAAGGCCGGATTCCCATCATTGCAGGTGGCACAGGCCTGTATATCCGCGCCCTTTTATACGGCTTGTTCCGCTCTTGTCCTGTGTGTGAAAAAACCCTGGCGCAGCTGACCCGGGCAGCACAGGAAAAAGGCAGTGCGTATCTGCACGATCAGCTGCGTACATGTGATCCTGCTGCGGCGCAAAAAATCCATCCCCATGACAGTTTTCGGATCATCCGTGCCCTGGAGGTGTTCCAGACTACAGGAACCCCCATATCACAAATGCAAAAGGAACACAATTTTATCTCTCCCCGGTATCAGAGTCTGACCATAGGTCTTTTCATGGACCGCAAAACCTTGTACGAACGGATCGATTCCCGGGTGGATGCCATGATCCAGCAGGGCCTTCTGGCAGAAGTAACAGACCTGGTCGAAAAAGGCTATTCCCTTGATCTCAAATCCATGCAGTCCATTGGATACCGCCATATGGGATGGTTTCTCAAAAAAGAACTGGATTTTGACCGGGCACGCTTTCTGCTCAAACGTGATACCCGGCGGTATGCCAAACGCCAGTTCACCTGGTTCAGAAAAGAGCCCGGCATCATCTGGCTGAAGCCGTCACAGATTACCAGGGCTAAAATCCTGGTAAAAGATTTTTTGACATGAGATGGGTTTTTACCTATAGTTGGCCCATACCAATAACACCCATGCCCGGATGGTTACAACAAAGAATAGTAGTTGTTAGTTTTTAGCTGTTAGCCTCAGGCATTAACGGAAACGTGGAGCATTCATATAAAAAACCCTTATCTTCAGAGATCTCATATGACAATGAAACATGATTTGATTATCCGCAGCATTGTATGGTTTGCCGCTGTTTTTTTTCTGGCCGCCCTCTGGGGATGTGCTCCGAAAACCGTCCACAAACCAGGCGATGAACCCCAGACGTCAAAAGAACACGCACCTGACCAGGAGGAGACAAAAAAACAGACAGCCGCCCTGGTGGAAATGCTTCTGGCTGAAGCAAAAAAAATCATGGAACAAAATGATATGAAACAGGCGTTTCTCACCTATAACCGGGCCATGGCCCAGAAACCTGATGACCCGCAGAAAGACAAGGTTTTATCAGAGGTTGAACAGCTGCTGGCCCAGGCAGATCCCCTCCTCATTGAAGAGTTTTTACACATCCCTAACCTGGCAATTTCCGAGTCTTTACTGCTTTACTGGCTGGGGGTGAACCATAGCGCTGTACAAAATTATGATGATGCCCTGGCAGCTTTGACACGGTTTGTGGACACCTATCCCGGCCATACCCATGTCCCGGATGCAAAAGACTTGATAGCGCTTATCAGGCAGACCACTTTTAAAAAAGACACCATCGGGTGCCTGCTGCCCATGTCCGGAAAATACGCCATTTTCGGTCAAAAAGCCCTGAAAGGCATTCAGATGGCCATCCAGGACCTGTCACACACGCATGGCCGCAATTTTAATATCATTGTCAAAGATACCCGGTCTGATCCCCAAAGGGCGGCAGACTGTGTGGATGAGCTGGGTCAGGCACATGTCATGGGGATTATCGGCCCGCTGATCGCAGTGGAAACAGCTGGTGCCCGGGCCCAGGAACTGCAGATTCCCCTGATCGCCCTGACCCAGAAAGCCGACTTTCCCCTGGCAGGGGAGTATCTGTTTTCCAATTTTATCACGCCCCGGATGCAGGTGGAGACCCTGGCGGCCTATGTGTTTAAAAAACTGGGACTAAGGAAGATGGCAGTGCTGTATCCTGATGAACGCTATGGTGAACTGCATATGCAGTTGTTTCAGGATATGGTGGATACATACAACGGACAAATGGTGGCTGTGGAGGCCTATGACGGCGGCAAAACCGATTTTGCCGCCCCCATCCAGAAACTGATCAAGGAAGCATATCCATATGCAGAAGCACCTTACCCGGTTACAGAAGAATACTATTCAGGTACAGCACTTGTAAAAAGTTCACAGGACAGCGACCGGAACACAGATCCCGACCAGGCGGAAAAAGTGGTTATCGGGTTTGATGCCCTGTTCATTCCGGATGCTGTCTCCCGCATAAACATGATTCTTCCCCAGCTGGCTTTTAACGATGCCAGGGGCATGGTGCTGCTGGGCACCAACCTCTGGCACCAGCCAGGCCTACTGGCTGAAACAAAGGGATATAACCGAAACACCGTGATCACAGACGGGTATCTCGGCAACAGCGCAAAACCTGCCACAGCCCGGTTTGAAAAAGCGTTTACTGCCTTGTATGGAGAGTCGCCGGGGTTTTTAGAAGCAGTTTCCTATGATACGGTGCAGATTCTTTTCAAGACAGCCATGGATGCTGGTGTGGATTCCCGGCAGCTTCTGAAGGATGCCCTGGTACAGGGCCGCCTGTTTGAAGGGGTAACCGGCACCACCATTTTTGACAAAACCGGTGCCGCCCGCAAGGAACTGTTCTTAATTACCATTAAAAACAACCAGTTCACGGAAATCAAACCCTAAGCCTGCATCCTTGAAAAGTTTTTATATTAAAACAGTCAGCCTTCAGTGCACAGTTCAACTTCCAGTCAACAATTACCAATTGTTCCCTGCTGATTACCAAAAGCCAATGGCTAACAGCTAAAAGCTTTCATATGCCCGCCAGGGCATGGGTGTTATTTAAAATAGGCATCCTGGCCGGTGGCCTCCAGCACTGACTGCCACAGCCTGCCGTTGGGGTCCAGCCTTTTCTGGCGGCCGGCAGAGGCTTCCATGGGCACATGCACATAATGGTTGTTCCAGAAACTGATCAGAAGTTTGGTCTTTCCTGCCATGCCCGCATGCACCGCATCCCTTCCCAGCAGACCGCAGAATACACTGTCGTTGGCGTTGGCGGAAAGGCTCCTGATGATATAGGCAGGATCGATATATTTCAGGGAAATGGGGATGTGTCTGTCTGCAAACCACTGGGTGATCTTGTCCTTGAGAAACACACCGATGTCCTGGAGCACAATGTTGCCTGAGGCATCATATTTTTCCTCTGTGTCCTCAAAAAAATTCTGGCCTGCCCCCTCAGCCACAATGACCACGGCATGCTTTCTGGTCTTGATCCGGTTTTCCAGGGCCTGGAGGAAGCCGGTTCTGCCGTACAGATCAATATCCACTTCCGGAATCAGCACAAAATTGCCATCCTGCTGGGCCAGGGCAGCTGTGGCCGCAAGAAACCCTGAATGCCTTCCCATGAGCTTGATCAGCCCGATACCGTTGGGATAGGCTTCTGATTCATTGTGGGCCCCTTTGATGGCCAAAGTGGCCACATCCACGGCCGAATCAAAGCCAAAGGACCGGGAAACCAGAAAAATGTCATTGTCAATGGTTTTGGGAATTCCCACCACAGAGATTTTCAGGCCCCGTTTTTCAATTTCATCGGCAATCTTTTTGGATGCCATGAGGGTGCCGTCGCCACCCACCATGAACAAAATGCCCACACTCATCCTTTCCAGACAGTCCACCACCACCCCGATATCCTGGCTGCCCCGGGAAGAGCCCAAAATGGTGCCGCCCATGTCCTGGATACCGGATACAGATGCAGGGGTCAGGTCCATGACATCATGTTCATATTCCGGCACAAATCCCTGGAGCCCGTGGCGGATGCCGTAGATGGTTTTCACATGGTAAATATGATACAGTTCCAGCACAATGGCCCGGATAATGTCGTTCAATCCCGGGCAGAGCCCGCCGCAGGTCACAACGGCGCATTTGAGCTTACTGGGGTCAAAATAAATTTTTTCCCTGGGTCCGGCCTGTTCAAAGCTGAGCAGGGTCTGCCCCCCATCAATGGCATCCTGCACAAACTCGCTCTGGACATCCACAATGATGCGCGACGTATCAGAAATAAAGCATTTTTCTCCCTTGCCCGGGCTGAGGCACCGTTTTATGGGAGATGCAATGTTGGCTTTTCCGAGAACCGGAATTTCCGTGCACAGGTCATGGGGTATCATTGGCTGCCTCCGTTGAATGTAAAAGACCCTTTGCCAAGAATGTCATGCAGGTGCAAAAGTCCTTCCAGACGTCCTGCAGCATCAACAATGGGCAGTACGGTTATTTCATATTTTTCCATGAGATTCAGCGCATCATACAGATAGGATGCCACCCCCAGGGTGTGGGGGTTTTCTGTCATGATATCTGCCACCTTTATCTGTGTAAAATCAGTGGTTCCGGTGGCAATGGCATGCCTGATATCACCGTCAGTGATGATGCCCAGCACCTGGTTCTCCCTGTTGAGCACAAGCACAGCCCCCAGGCTGAACCGGTCCATGGTGTCAAGGGCGGCTGCCATGGTTTCATCCAGAAAAGCAATGGGCGCTTTGGTTGACTTGAACATGATCTCCCCCACCTGACAGGCCAGCCGCTGGCCCAAGGCGCCGCCGGGATGGGACCGCATGAAATCGCTTTTTTTGAATTTCTTTTTTTCAATGAGCACAATTGCCAGGGCATCTCCCATGGCCAGCTGGGCAGTGGTGCTGGAGGTCGGGGTCATGTTAAAAGGGCAGGCTTCTTTTTCCACCCCGGTATCGATAACCAGATCGCAGAATCCTGCCATGGTGGAGGAGGGATTTCCGGTAAACCCTGCCAGGCGGCAGCCAATATCCCGGATCACGGGCAGCAGCTGGTTGAGTTCACTGGTTTCTCCGCTGTTGGAAATAGCAATGAACACGTCATGGGGGCTCACCATGCCCAGGTCCCCGTGCACCGCTTCCACTGGGTGCAGAAACATGGCATTGGTGCCGGTACTGCTCAATGTGGCGGCAATTTTCCGGCCGATGAGACCGGATTTGCCGATCCCGGAAATAATCACCCGGCCCGGGGAGGTACAGATATCCTGGACAAGGGTTTCAAATGCAGCATCCAGTTTGTCTGCCAGGCCTAAAATGCTTTGGGCTTCTGTTTGTAAAACATCAATGGCTGTGGGAATAATCATGGTTGTGTGATTCATCTTGTTTTATTTGGTGATATCAGTTTCAGATAAGACTTATACACCTTTTGCCGGTATTTGCCCATAAAAAAATGTTTAAAAATTCTGTCCCGAAAAAAACTTTGATTGACTTCATAATGATTTTTATGATATTTGAGTAAGGTTTATCGTTCCAGGCAGAGAAATGCCGGACAAAAACAGCTATTTAACAAATTACAACAACAGGTTTTAGGAATTTTATCATGATTTGTACCACTGTAAGAGAAGGTGATGACTGCGTATTTATGACAGCCGGCGGCTGCAGCTATAATGAAGGCAATTGCCTGCCGGTTGTGGATGAGTGTACCGGATGCCAGAGAATTTCCGAGTATCCCACAGGCATGTACTGCACTGCAGCACCGGATCCTTCTTTAAAATGGAAAAATGGTAACTGCAACATTGCCACCCATATCAAGACAGTTGCGGCCGGCAAAAAACAGAAACTCAACCCCATCAAGGCATCCAAGAGAAGATAGTTTGTTTTACTGACCGCTTTGTGAACTCTGTGGTTTTTTCTCCTGTAAAGCTGCAGAGTTTTTCATTTAATGATGCTGGCTGATGCTGCCAATGGGTGCGACTGTCACCTTTTGACCCTTCTATTGCCAAGGAAATGACCCCATGAACCAGATTGCACAGCAATTGAACACCACCATCTCACAGGCCAATCCCCATATTTTCGACATGCTTTCTGATATGGGCAAAGCCCTGTTTTTTCCCAAGGGCATTTTAAGCCAGAGTGCAGAGGCCAAAGCCAAAGCCCATAGAATCAATGCCACCATCGGCATCGCAAAACAGGGGGGCAGTGTGCTGAGCCTGCCCTGCATTACCCGGAACATCACAGGCATTGCACCGGATGACTACCTGTCTTATGCCCCGTCCTTCGGCATTCCCGGACTGCGGGAACAGTGGAAAAACAATCTGTTTCAAAAAAACCCCTCCATGAAAGGGGTCGCTGTGAGCCTGCCGGTGGTGACCTCGGGCATCACCCATGGTGTCAGTGTGTTTTCCGACATGTGGGTGAACAAAGGGGATGTCATTGTGATGCCGGACATGATGTGGGGTAATTACAACATGACCTTTACCGTGCGCAACCATGCACAGATCGTACACTACAAAGCCTATGATGATGCATTGACCCGGTTCAATGTGGCGGATTTTACATCCGTGCTCCAGGCCTGTGCTGCACAGAACGACAAAGTGGTGGTGATGCTCAATTTTCCCCACAACCCTTCCGGGTATTCTCTGAGCAGGACCGAGGCTGACCAGGTGGCTGCCATTCTTCTGAACACGGCACAAAAAGGGACAAATGTGGTGGCTGTCTGTGATGATGCGTATTTCGGGCTTTTTTTCGAAGAGCAGACCTGCAAAGAATCCCTGTTTGCAAAACTTGTCGGCAGGCACAAACGGCTTTTAGCCGTCAAACTGGACGGGGCCACAAAAGAGGACTATGTGTGGGGGCTGCGGCTGGGGTTTATCACCTATGGTCTGGCAGCTGACCATGACACCGCCGGCATCTACCAGGCCCTTGAACAAAAAACCGCCGGCTGCATCCGGGGCAACATCTCCAATGCCTCCCACCTGGGCCAGACCATGCTGCGCAATGCCATGCAGGACCCTGACTACCATGCCCAGAAGCAGGAAAAATTCATTCTTCTCAAACAGCGGGCCGCCCTGATCAAAGAAACACTCAAGAACCCTGAATATGCTTCCTATTTTGATGTGTATCCCTTTAATTCAGGGTATTTCATGTGTATCCGCCTCAAGGATGTGAATGCGGAAACTTTGCGCCTTCACCTGCTGGATGCTTACGGGGTGGGCCTGATTGCCATTGGTGAAAAAAATATCCGGATAGCGTTTTCCTGTCTGGAAGAAAAAGATGTGAAACCCTTGTTTGATATCATTGTCAGCGGAATTACGGATCTTCGCACCACCTGAACCACTGAAAGGACCTTGGGAATATGGGATCACTTGACTTCAAAGTGGCCTTCAGATGGTTGTTTTATTTTGTGCTCATCGGCCTGATCGCAGGTCTCGGGGCCGTTGCCTTTCATTATCTGTGCGGCCTGGGCATGCACTATTTTCTGGATATGATGGCAGGTTACCGGCCGGATGCACCAGCTGGCGAACATGCCCTGCTGCCCGCCACCGATACGCCGTTCAACCGGTGGATGCTGCTGATTCTGCCGGCCCTGGGGGGCATCGTGTCCGGCTGGCTGGTGTACACCTTTGCGCCTGAGGCGGAAGGACACGGCACAGATGCCGCCATCGACGCCTACCACAACAAGGGCGGGATGATCCGGGGCAGGATTCCCATCATCAAGACCATTGCTTCCACCATCACCTTGACCACCGGCGGATCCGGGGGCAGGGAAGGGCCCATTGCCCAGATCGGTTCCGGGTTCGGTTCATTTCTGGCCACCCGGTTCAAGCTGTCGGAAAGAGAGCGCCGCATCATGATGGCCGCCGGTATCGGTGCAGGGGTGGGCAGTATATTCCGGGCCCCTCTGGCAGGGGCCCTTTTTGCTGCCGAGGTGTTGTACCGGGATCCGGATTTTGAATCAGAGGTGATCATTCCCGCCGGGATCTCCTCGGTTGTGGCATACTGTGTTTTCTGCCTGGTCTTTGGCTGGGGATCTTTGTTCGACTCTCCGGGGTTCAAGTTCCAAAATCCCCTGGAGCTGGGACCTTATATCATACTGGCCGGGGTCCTGGTAGTGTTCGGCTATATCTATGTCAAGGTGTTCTACGGTCTGGTGGCGTTTTTTAAAAAACTTGCGGTCCCCAACCATATAAAACCGGCCATCGGCGGGCTCTGCACCGGCATTATCGGTTTTTTCCTGCCCTACACCCTGGCATTCGGCTACGGCATGGCCCAGAATGCCATCTTCAACCAGGTGGCCATCCCCACCCTCATCGCGTTGGCCATCGGCAAGATTTTCACCACCTCTTTTTCCATCGGATCCGGCGGCAGCGGCGGGGTGTTCGGCCCGTCCGTGGTTATCGGCGGGGCTCTGGGGGGAGCGGTGGGCAAAATATTTCACCTGCTTATTCCCACAGTGGTCACCAATCCCGGTGCATTTGTGATTGTGGGCATGGCAGGATTTTTCACCTCTGTTTCCAACACCCCCATTTCCACCATCATTTTTGTCAGTGAAATGACCAATTCCTACCACCTGCTGCTCCCCAGCCTGCTGGTGTGTTCTTTGTGCTATCTTTTGTCCCAGCGTTTCACCATATTTGAAAACCAGGTTAAATCCCGGGTGGATTCCCCGGCCCATGCCGGTGAGTTCATGATGGATATCCTCCAGACAATGAAGGTGGGAGATCTGGGGCATTTGATCAAAAAAGTACAAAGTGTCAATGAAAACATGCCGTTTTCCGCATTCAAATCCATTTTTCAGACCACCAAGCAGCACTATTTTCCTGTGGTAAATGCCAAAGGGGAGTTTGCCGGCATATTTTCATCCAATGATATCCGGGAGGTGATCTTTACCATTCACATTGAAGATCTTGTGGTCATGAAGGATATCATGATCTCGGATCTGATCACCACCACCCCGTCCGAAGACCTGAACACGGTGCTGCACAAACTGACCCAGAAAAATATCGATGCCCTGCCCGTGGTGAATGAAGAAAACCACAAAGAACTGATCGGCCTGATCTACCGGCGGGACATCATTGCCCACTATAACCGGCATGTGCAGAAAATCAGGGAACCTGGATCACACCCGGAAGAAAAATCATTCCAGACCCCTGTTAAAGAAAAGCCTTAAACATAGTTAACCTGTTTTAAAAACAATCCCTTTGCCGGTGCAGTGGCACCTGCCAGGGAACGGTCCTTTGCCGACAAAATGGCTTCAAAACCCTTCACAGTTGTTTTATGCCTGCCCGCATCCACCAGGGTGCCCATGATATTTCTCACCATGTTTTTTAAAAACCCGTCTGCACAGATCTTGAACACCAGGCTGCCCTGATCCTGTCGGTCCACCCGGGCCATGAACACCGTGCGCACAGTGGAACGTCTTGGCGCGCCTGTGTTTTCAAAGGACTTGAAATCACGGGTCCCGCATAACAGGGCACAGCACTGGTTCATGACAGCAATATCCAGCGGGGTATGGATGTGCCAGACATAGTCCCTGCCCACGGCACAGGGATTTTCCGTGTTGAGAATATGGTAGTGGTATTCTTTGGAAACCGCAGAATACCGGGCGTGAAAATTATCAGGCACCTGAATGCATTCTGTCAGAACAATGGGGTGCTTCATCAGGCTGTTCACCCCTTTTTGCAGCACCCGGGGATCCATGTCTGTCTCCGCACAAAAAGAGGCCACCTGGCCCCGGGCATGGACCCCGGCATCGGTGCGGCCGGAACCGGCCAGGATGACGGGCTGGTTCAAAATGCGGGACAACACCAGTTCCAGCTCCCCCTGGATGGTGGGCTCGTCCGCCTGGCGCTGCCATCCAGAAAACCTGGTACCGTCATATTCTATGGTCAGTCTAAAGGTCTGGATCATGACCGGGGTATGTCCCGGATAACCGGAAGAATGCTTCATTGGCCCTGCTGATATGAAGTGCCAGGCTGTGGGCGTTGTCGGTTCCCAGAATGCGGGTATAATTTTGATAAAACTCCCGGTATGCCCGGGCAATGGCAGGTATTATTTCACAGCCCTTGTCTGTGGGAAAGATGGCACTGGTTTTACCGCTGGATTTTCTTCTTACCAGCTTTTTTTTTGCCAGCGCATCAATGAACCGGGTGATGGTGGAGGGAGTGAGCTGCAGCAGTTTCCCGAGCTTCTTGGGACTGATGCCCGGATTTTCATACAGGATAAGCATCAAAGAGGCATGGGCAGGGGAGAGCTGCAACGGTGCAAAACTGGTCTCCGCAAGTTTCAGCATCTGCCGTGAAAACGCATTTACATTGAAAAACAGACAGCCTTCCAGAAAATGGTCACCCATATGAAGATTTTGCGCCTTTCATAAAAAATTACCCGCACTGGTTGTGTTTGCTGAAAACCGACTATATCATTTTTAAATTGGTATTGGTATCTTTATACGAGAAAATGCTAAAAGGGTTGCATCAGTAAAACAGATTTTTTTCAGGAGATCATCATGGCAGACAAGTCCGGTATTTCCGGGGAATGGGTCAAAAAGACAATCAATGATTTTATTGCCACATCATTGCTGAACACCATGGAAGACAAAACTGGTGCGCCGGCCTGGGACCAGGTCCTGGTCGGGTTTGCTTCCGGAGCGGATCCACTCTGGCAGCAATACAAAGAGTATGTGGGCGCGTTTCACTGGACCCCCTGGGAGGTGTTCAACCAGCACCTGCCCCAGGAAAATGTCAGTGCAGAGCAGCTGACGGTGATCTCCTGGGTTCTGCCCCAGCGCAAACCGGTCCGGGATGCCAACAAAAACGAAAAACGATTTCCTGCCGAAGAATGGGCCAGGATACGGGTGTATGGGGAAAGATGCAACATGGCGCTGAGACATCATCTGGTCAACCGCCTGGAGGCGCAAGGCCATCCAGCTGTGGCGCCGATGATGGTTCCCAACTGGACCATTGTCAAATCCGCGCAATATTCCTATGCCTCGTCCTGGTCTGAACGGCATGCAGCCCATGCAGCGGGCTTAGGTACATTCGGGTTGTGTGACGGCCTGATTACCCAAAAGGGCAAAGCCATGCGCACAGGGTCTGTTGTGGCGAAAATCTCCATAGATCCAACACCCCGCCCCTATGCCGACCACCACGCCTATTGTCTGTTCTACACAGACGGCACCTGCGGCAAATGCATTGACCGGTGTCCTGCCCGGGCCATTACAGAGGCAGGGCATGATAAGGAAAAATGCCGGCAGCACCTGGCGTTATCCCGGAAACATGTCCAGGAAGCCTATGGATTCGAAGGATATGGGTGCGGGCTGTGCCAGGTGAAGGTCCCCTGTGAATCGATGATCCCCGTAAAAAAGGCACGGATTGCCCTGGAAAAAGGGGAACTGCCGCCGCCGCCCCCTCCTATCGCATGACACTGGATGGATGGTTGTTATGCGCCTGTATTTTGCAGAATGGTTTTGCTGGTTATATAACCCGTTCTTCTTTTAACAACCGAATTGATTTTAGGATTTCCTCTTTTTCAACTAGTTGATTTGTAATGTATTTGTGCAAGACTGTTGTAATCAGTGTTTGATAAGGCAATCCTTCTTGTTCAGCCTTTTCTTTTAGCTTTTCCAAGTCATAATTGGTGATTCTTAAGCTTATGGCTTTATTCTTCTTCGCTGATGAAATAATAGATTCAACTTTTTTTCTCTTTTTTCCTTTAACAGATCGGTACATATCTATTTCGTCCTCAATCTGCTTTTCTTCGTCTGTCAGTTCATATATGGCCTTCATTTTTCTTCCCCTTTGTATTTCTTGTGGTATTTACGACTTTGATAGGCAGTTTTCAAAATGATATTATCATCTTTATCCACAATGAACGGTACTATCCACGTATAATCACATATATTCATCACAAAACACATCTGCCCTTTACGTACTGGATTCTCAATAATGTCAATATATTTATGATCCAGTATCATCTGGCTTATTTTCTCAAAAGAAATATTTCTCTCGAAAATAATCTTTTCATTCTTCTCTTTATCCCAGGCGATACTATTCATATTTGATAATTCACATTTGTATATACATTGTCAATTTATGTTTGTATTTAGCTTTGCAGTGCCTGATAATCATGGCAAATATTTTTTCAGGGTCTTTTCATTACCTTTTAGCTGGGAGCATCTTTCGGGAGCCCCTGCCGGTGTCCTGTGTCAGGACCGTCAGATACCAATCTCGGGCCGGGCGCAGGACACCGGCAGGGGCGGCACATAGGCACAAAATGCCGTATCCAGCTGTTGATCTACTGCCGCATGGCACCGTCTGCAACATGGTACATGACATCCTGACAAAAAAAGCTGACATCCAGACACCGAGCCTGGTATCTTTATTTCAGCTCTTCGAAGATTTCATATTCGGCCCCTTCACATTATTTATTTACACCCCCGGGCTTCATGGCTATAATACAAAATTTATAATCCAATCTGCACCATTGCAATGGCAGTGAACCATGCAAAACATATCAGGAGTGAACCAGTTTTGATAAACGGATTTTCATTTGCCGGTATCCCTGCCGGCATCAAAAAAAACGGGCGCAGGGACCTGGGACTGATCCTGTGTGGCAAACCGGCAACCGCCGCAGCCGTGTTTACAAAAAACCAGGTAAAAGCCGCCCCGGTGCTCCTGGGACAGCAGATGATTAAAAAGGGGGTATGCCAGGCTGTGCTGGTGAACTCCGGCAATGCCAACTGCTTTACCGGAGAGCAGGGGATAAAAGATGCACAGCATTCAGCCCAGCTGGTGGCAGACACCTTCGGCATCCCAAAAGACCTGGTCATGGTATGTTCCACCGGCGTGATCGGTGCACCCATGCCCATGGACAGGTTTGCATCCGGCGTGTCCCAGCTGAAAAAGAAGATTACCAAAGGCACACTGGCGGATTTTGCCGATGCCATCCTCACCACGGACCTTGCCCCTAAAACGGTTGAGATGACAGCTGATATCGAAACAGCCCGGGGTCTCCAGACCATTGCCATGGCAGGGGTTGCCAAGGGATCCGGTATGATCCGGCCGGACATGGCCACCATGCTGGCCTATGTGCTCACCGATGCGCACATCAGTGCCCCTGATCTGAAATCAGCCCTGACTGCTGCCTGTGAGAAATCATTCAACCGTATCACCGTGGACGGGGACACCTCCACCAATGACACCCTGTTGTGCCTGGCAGGGGGCACCGGACCTGCACACATACAGGATGAAACCTCTTTGTCCGTGTTTCAGGATCTGCTGGAAACGGTCTGTATGGATCTTGCCAGACAGGTTGTCAAAGACGGCGAGGGGGCCACCAAGGTGGTGCAGATCACGGTGAAAGGGGCAGCAGCAAAGATAGACGCTTTCAGGGCCGCAGAGGCCATTGCCCATTCTAACCTGGTCAAGACCGCCATTTACGGGGAAGATCCCAACTGGGGACGGATAACGGCGGCTGCCGGGCGGTCCAGCGCCCGGGTGGACCAGGATAAAATGGACCTGTACTTCGGTGCCATCCCTTTGGTGCGCCAGGGCAGATGGCTGGGCAAAGAAGCGGAACAAAAAGCGGCCGCTGTAATGAAAGCCAAAGATATTGCCATCACTCTGGATCTGCACCTGGGGGAATATGCAGACAGTTTTCTGTTCTGTGATTTCAGTGAAAACTATGTCAAGATCAATGCCGACTACCGGTCCTGAACCTGAAAACAGCCCCATGCGGCTGCAGAAATTTCTGGCCAAAGCTGGGGTATGTTCCAGGCGGGCTGCAGAAAAACTGATTGTTGACGGCCGCATCCGGGTTAATGGGCATACGGTTACCACGCTGGGCACCAGGGTGGATCCGAAAACCGATGTGGTGGTTAGTGACGACAAGCCTGTCCGTCTTTCCCCTAAAAAAAAATTTGTCTATATTGCCGTGAACAAGCCCAAAGGCGTGGTCACCTCCTGTGCCAAAAAACACAATGACCGGATCATCCTGGATCTTGTGCCGATACAGGAACGGATCTTTCCTGTGGGCCGGCTGGACAAGGACTCCCGGGGCCTGGTGCTGCTCACCAATGACGGGGACCTGCACAACAGACTGTCCCATCCCTCCCACAACCATGAAAAAGAATACCATGTCACCACAACCCATCCTGTAAAAGATGCAGATCTTGCAGCCATGGCCGGAGGCATGAAAATCCAGGGCAAGAAAATCCGGAAAGCAAGGGTGCGGCGGACGGCAAAAAACGGGTTCATCATTGTTCTCAAACAGGGACTGAACCGGCAGATCCGAAAGATGGTGGGAAAGACCGGCAACCAGGTAAAAACCCTTACCCGCATCCGCATGGCTGCTGTGTCTCTGGGGGATCTGCAGCCCGGGGCCTGGCGGTACCTGACCCCAAAGGAAATTGCCGGCCTAACCCAGTGACCGGATGCCCACGGCAGACCGGATCTTTTTCAGAAACGGTACAGAAAACGCCCGGGCCTTGTCCGCGCCTTTGGCCAGAATGTCTTCAATATCTTTGGGGTTTTTGATCAGTTCATCATACCGCTGCCGGGGTTCGGCCAGAATGGCATCGATATAGTCAAACAGCTCCTGTTTCATGGCCCCCCAGGCGATCCCGGCCCGGTACCGCTCCGCCATGGCCTGGGTTTCCGCATCAGTGGCAAAGGCCCGGAAGATGGAAAACAGCGTGCAGGTGTCTGGATCCTTGGGTTCATCCGGTCCCAGGGAATTGGTCTGGATCTTCATGATCATTTTGCGCAGCTGTTTTTGGGTATCAAACAGCGGGATAAAGTTGTTATAGCTCTTGCTCATTTTTCTACCGTCCAGGCCGGACAGCACTGCGGTGTTGTCATCCACCACCACTTCGGGCAGAACAAACAGTTTTTCATACACATGGTTGAATTTTGCGGCAATATCCCTGGTCATCTCCAGGTGCTGGACCTGATCTTTTCCCACCGGCACTTTTTGTGCATTGAACATGAGAATATCAGCCGCCATGAGAATGGGGTAGGAAAAAAGCCCCATGGTGATGGCCTGGTCAGGGTCCTTGTTGCCGGCGGCTTCATTTTCCTGGACCTTTGCCTTGTAGGCATGGGCCCGGTTCATTAACCCTTTTGCCGTAAGGCAGGTCAGTATCCAGGTCAATTCCGGGATTTCAGGAATGTCCGACTGCCTGTAAAACACGCAGTTGTTATGGTCCAGGCCAAGGGCGATCCAGGCAGCGGCAATCTGAAGGGTGGATGCCTGCCGTTTTACCGGATCATGGTTTTTGATCAATGAGTGGTAGTCAGCCAGAAAATAATAGGAGGTCAGGTGTGGGTCCTTGCTGGATGCCACAGCCGGCCGGATGGCCCCCACAAAGTTGCCCAGATGGGGGGTGCCGGAGGTGGTGATACCGGTTAAAAAGTCTGCATTTTTCATATGTTTTCAGGTTTCCAAAAAGATAAATATAATTAGGGGTTACCTTTGATGATCAAACCATGGTTTCTGGCAAACGTGATCATCACATTGAACCTTGCCTGTTCCGGTTGCCTGGCCGGGGAATTACCAGAAAGAAACGATTTTAGCAACATTAAATCAACCCTTTGGTCCGGGCATATGCTGCGGCAAAAGCGATCTCTTTTTTCCGGGTGTCAAGGTCCCCGTCCAGCTTTGCATTCAGTACCCGGGAAAATATTTTCGTGAATTCAGGACCGGGTTTCACCCCGATATTGATCAGGTCCCGGCCCCTGATCAGCGGTTTCACATGGCGGTAATCAGTATAAAAATTGGAGATGGCCTTGCGCACAGCCTCATCTTTTGTCAGGGCCATCATGTACAGGATGCATTCAGTTTTAAAGTTGATCAACGCCCAGTAGAGTTCCTGGCGGGAAACAGGAAAATTGGATGCAATGAAACCAAGCCGGTTCTCCGCTTTATACCGGGTTTCCATCAGCAACCGGGTTTCGCTGACCGGCACCATCAGCCTTTTGCATATCTGCTCACACACGGTAAAGGGGCACCGGTTCAGCAGCACCATGAAATACACGGCCCACCTGGGGTATTTTTCATCCACATACAAAAGGTCATGCCATGCCAGGGTCTTGTTGACCGATTCAAAGATCACATATGTAGCAGGGGTGATCTCCAGCTGGGGGTGAATCACTTTTTCAAGGCCGTAGGATACCATGGTGTGGATTGCGGGAATGGGGTTTTCTTCGCTGAATATCTGTTTGAGTTCCGACAGGACCCGCAGTCCGCTCAGGTTCTTAAAGCAGTCCACCTTAATGGCATTTTTAATGAGATTGGATGTTACTTTGCCGATCTTGAACCCGAACCGGTTGGAAAATTTAATGGCCCGGAATATCCTGGTGGGATCTTCCACAAAGCTTAGGTTATGGATGGTGCGGATGGTTTTGTCCTTCAGGTCCCGGTTGGCACCGAAATAATCGATCATGGTGCCGAAACTGTCCGGATTCAGGCTCAGGGCAAGGGTGTTGATGGTAAAATCCCTGCGTGCCAGATCCCTTTTGATGGAGCTTTTTTCCACAATGGGCAGGGCTGCCGGAAAATTATAGTATTCCAGCCGGGCCGAGGCCACATCCACTTTAACATTGTCAGGAAAAATGATCACAGCAGTGCCGAATTTTTTATGGGTATTTACCCGGCACCCCTTTTTTTTTGCAAAATGTTTGGCAAAAAAGATCCCGTCTCCTTCCACCACAATGTCAATATCATCCACCCGGCGCTGCAGCAGAAGGTCCCGGACAAATCCACCCACCACATAAAGGTTGAGGTTGAGTTCATCTCCTGTTTTTCCGATGGCCTTGAGCAGATCCAGGGTCCAGGCATCCAGCCGCTGTTCCATGATATTATGAATTTGCCGTTTTTTGGTGTTTTGCCTTTTGAATATGAGCTGATCCGTGTGTTTGACCGCCTTGTTGTGCTGCACAAGATAATTGAGCAGATCGGTGCGGGTGATGACACCGGTGATGGTGCCGTTGTCAATGACCGGGATGATCCGCTGCTTTTCTTCGATGATCTTGTATTCGATCTCATCGATATCTGCATCAGATGAAACAGATGAGGCTTCTGAATTCATGTATTCTTCCACCGGTCTGTCCTTAAGTTTGTGGAAAAAAATTTTTTCCACCACCTGGCGGGAAATGTATCCTTCATAGGCATGCTTGTTCTCATCCACCACCACAAGGGTATTGATATTGTAGCGGGTCATGATGCTGCCTGCCTGTTCACAGGAAGCAGAGGCGGGAATTGTGATTGCAGGAGAGGACATAAGGGTCCTGGCCACCTGAATTTTCCTGGTGGCCTGCTTTACCTGATCAATGACCATCAGTTCCACCTGGGTCAGGGTGTGGTTTTCCACTTTGGCGGATGCGGCATAGGCATGGCCCCCGCCGCCGAAAGATGTCAGAATTCTGCCCACATCCACTTCCGGTATCCGGTTTCTGGCAATGATATTGATTTTGTTGCCCATGAGCACGATGGCAAAATACAGATCCAGGCTTTCCATGCGCACGATTTTCTGAACAATGGATGCCAGGTCTGTAATGTAATATGATGCGGAAATGGTGGAAATATGGACTTCAATACCGTTGATTTTGTGCACGGTCATCTCATTGAGCAGTTCATTGAGCCAGGCGACCTGTTCCGCCCTGATCTCCCTGACAACCAGGCTCACAATGGTGTTGAGGCTGGCACCGCAGGACAGAAGATACCCTGCCTGGATGAAATCCGCCCGGGTGGTGGAGGCATGGGTGAACATGCCGGTGTCTTCATATATCCCCAGGGCCATGACAGTGGCTTCTTCCGGTGTGGGAACGATATTTTTTTCCTGGAGGATCTCCCCCAGTATGGTTGCGGTGGCCCCGTAGGGTTTAAAGACTTCCATATCGGCAGCCACATCATCTGGTCCCGGCGGGTGGTGGTCATATACATGAATGGCCACCTGTTTGTTCTCCAGCAGATCAGTTACCCCCAAAAGCCGGCTTTTCTGCCGGGTATCCACCAGCACCAGGGTGCGGGTATCTGTAAAATCAATGGATGCCGGATCTGCCATATTGAACAGATAGCTCATGGAGGAGATGAAAAAATCCCGCAGATTTTTTTCCTGGGACCCGGGAAAGATGATCAATGCCTCCGGATAAAGCTTCTGGGCTGCCAGCATGGCGGCAATGGCATCATAATCTGCATTCACATGGCTGGTGATGATGGTTTTGGCACGGATACCTTTTTTTTTGCCCTGCACGGATCAACTCCTGTTGAGATTGCACGATTGATGATATATAGACTATCTGAATCAATTTTACAAATCCTGCTGTTCTGGTATAATCAGTTGCGATTGGAGACTAAGGACCATTTACCCAAAACATGAAGGAAGTCATATGCCGGTTATCTATCAATGGAAAGGCAAGAACCCCAGAGGCAGAACCGTAAAAGGTGAAATGGAAGCGGAGACCGTTGAACAGGTCCGCCAGAGTCTTGTCAGAAGAAAAATAATCCCTGGCAGAATCAAGCAGAAACCCAAGGACCTTTTTGAAAATGTGTCATTTCTGCAGCCCAGTGTGAAAGAAAGCGACGTGATAATTTTTGCCAGGCAGTTTTCCACCATGATAGATGCCGGCCTGCCGCTGCTGCAATGCCTGGAAATTCTCCAAGCCCAGCAGGAAAATCCCACATTTAAAAAACACCTGAAAAAAATCAAGGAATCTGTGGAATCCGGGGAAACCTTTGCCGATGCATTGCAGAAATTTCCCAAAGATTTTAATGAACTGTTTGTAAACATGGTGGCGGCAGGGGAAGCCGGCGGTATTCTGGATGTGATTCTGGGCCGCTTGTCCAGTTACATGGAAAAAATGGCAAAACTCAAAAAACAGGTCAAAGGTGCCATGACCTATCCCATTATCACCATTATAGTGGCCATTATCGTGGTGGGTATCATCCTGGTATTTGTCATCCCGGTATTTGAGGAAATGTTTGCCAGTATGGAATCTGCCCTGCCAGCCCCCACACTGATGGTGGTGGCCTTGAGTGACTTTGTGGTGGCCAATGTGCTGTGGATAATCCTGGGAACAGCCGCCGCCGGTTTCATCATCCGACGTATCTACAAGACCGAAAGAGGCAGGATTTTCATGGATGACATGTTTCTGCGGCTGCCGGTGGTGGGCATGCTGATCCGCAAGGTGGCGGTGGCCAAGTTTACAAGAACCACCAGCACCATGATCTCATCCGGGGTATCCATCCTGGATGCCCTGGATATTGTGGGCAAAACATCCGGCAACAAAATTGTGGAATTTGCCATCAAAGATGTCAAATCCGGCATTGCCGAAGGCCGGTCCATGGCTGACCCCCTGCTGGAAAGCGGGGTGTTCCCCTCCATGGTTTGCTCCATGATCTCCGTGGGGGAATCCACCGGGGCCCTGGATACCATGATGGAAAAAATTGCGGATTTTTATGATGATGAGGTGGACCAGGCTGTTAAAAATCTTACAGACATGATCGAGCCGTTCATGCTGGTTTTTCTGGGTGTGGTGGTGGGGGGTCTCGTTATTGCCATGTATCTGCCCATATTCACCATGGCAGGCAACCTCTAATTTTGAATACCAGCAGGATATCATCCGACCCGTTACAGGGTCAGTATGACATGGTGCAGCAGCTCAAATGGATCATCCTTGCCCGGGTAGTGTTCTGCATTGTACTGATCTTTTCCAGCCTGGTGTTCTCCACCGGGGAAAATCTGTCTTTTTTTTCCCAGCCCTTTATAACCCTGTATTATCTGTCTGCTGTCATATTGTTTTTATCGGTGGGGTACGGCATCTGGCTCAAACAGGGCAGCAAACTTGTGCAGCTTTCCTATTTCCAGAGCCTGGTGGATACCTTGTGTGTGACCATAATCATTTATGTCACCGGCAGTTTTGATTCCATGTTCACCTTTTTGTATCTGCTGATCATTATCTATGGTGCCATGCTGGTTCTGCAGAGGGGCAGCCTGGTCATTGCCGGGATATCCGCGGCCCAGTACGGACTGTTGATTCTTCTGGAATACCACAGGATTGTTCCTCCGTTTCTCGGACACCATTCCGTGCCCATGAACCTGGATTCCTCCCATATTTTTTACCGCATTATCATCATCATGGCGGCATGTTTTGCTGTGGCTTTTTTGAGCGGTCTGCTGGCCATGCAGCTGAAGCGGGCCCGCCAGGATCTGAAAATCACCCAGGCCCACTTCAGGCGGGTGGAAAAAATGGAGGCTGTGGATGAAATGATTTCAGGAATTGCCCATGAGATCAAGAACCCTCTGGCATCTCTGGCAGGATCCATTCAGCTGCTCCAGGAGGAGGCTTTGCCTGACAGCCATGAAGACCGGCTCATGAAAATCATTCTGCGGGAAACCGAGCGGCTCAAACGCATTGTCAATGAAATCCGGCTGTTTGCAAAACCCAGCAGGGCAAATGCACAACCGGTCAAGATCCATGAGGCTGTCACAGATGTGGTTTCCCTGTTTTTGAACACAGCCGAGTTCAAGGACCGGATACAGATTTTCACCCATATCGATGATACCTTGTGTGTCATCATCGACCCTGTGCACCTTCAACAGATTCTGTGGAATCTCATCAAGAATGCGGCCCAGTCCATTTCCGGCAAGGGAAAGATTGTCATAACCCTTACATCTCCCAGAAACAACCGGATCTATCTGACTATCCAGGACAACGGCCAGGGCATCGATCCTGGAAAAGCCAGGCATATATTTGATCCGTTTTTCACCACCAAGCCGGAAGGTAGCGGGCTTGGCCTGTCCATCATCCACCGCCTCATCGATATCTATGACGGGATGATAGATTTTGATTCCATCCCGGGCAAAGGAACGCTTTTCACCATTATTTTCAAAAACGCGGTTCCCGGACAAACGCCAACAAAATCTTGACAACCACCAGTCAATCAGGCTATTTATTTATGTTTTATTACATGAAATCCATACTGTAAACCAGACAATACAGGTGTGCCCGGGATATCAGATATGGCGCTCACCGTAAATGAAAGCAATATACCACATGGACAAAGACAGCCAGATCATTCAGCTTCGAAAAGAAAAAATACAGGCCATCAAAGAAAGCGGGATACCCCTGTATCCCAATGATTTTAAACCTTCCTGCACACTGGCGCAGCTAAAGCAGACCATAGCCGAAGACCCTGCCGCTTTGGGAGAGCACGGTCAGACCTTCCAGGCGGCCGGCAGGATTATGGCCATCAACCGCATGGGGAAATCTTCTTTTGTCCGGTTCAAAGACGGTTCTGATGCCATGCAAGTGTATATCCAGAAAAACAAGGTGGGGGATGACACCTATGACCTGTTTAAAAAACTGGATATCGGTGATTTTATTGGTGTGGCCGGTCCATTGTTTCAGACCCGCACCGGGGAGTGGACCATCCTGGCAACGGTTTTCCGGCTTTTGTCCAAGGCTGTCCGGCCCCTGCCGGAAAAATTCCACGGTATCAAGGATCCGGAAAAACGTTACCGCCAGCGGTATCTGGACCTGATAATGAATGATGGTGCAAGGAATATATTTGTCACAAGAAGCAGGATTGTGGCAGCCATGCGCAGGTTCTTCGAAAACCATGGCTTCATGGAGGTGGAAACCCCCATGATGCAGCCGCTGCCCGGCGGTGCGGAAGCCACCCCCTTTAAAACCTGGCATAACGCACTGGGCATGGAACTGTTTTTGCGCATCGCTCCTGAGCTGTACCTGAAACGCCTGGTGGTGGGCGGGTTTGAAAAGGTGTTTGAAATAAACCGCAACTTCAGAAATGAAGGGGTGTCCACCCGGCACAATCCGGAATTCACCATGGTGGAATTTTACCAGGCCTATGCTGATTACACGGATTTAATGGATTTTACTGAAGAGATGTTTGCCGCCATTGTCCGGGAAATTACCGGCGGTACAACGGTTGCCTACCAGGGCCACACCATTGACTTTACACAGGGCTGGCAGCGGATCCCCATGATGGAATCTTTGTGCACCATGGGCGGTGTTGATCCTGCCCACATAGATGATACCCGGGCCCTGCTGGAATTTGCACAGAAAAACGGTGTCCAGATCACCAAAAAGGAAAGCCACGGCAAGGTGTTGACCAAGCTCTTTGACATCCTGGTGGAACCCAAACTGATTCAGCCCACCTTTATCACAGGATACCCTGTGGAGGTTTCTCCCCTGTCCCGGAAAAGTGATAAAAATCCAAAGCTCACCGACCGGTTTGAACTGTTCATAGCCGGCCGGGAGATTGCCAATGGATTTTCCGAGATCAACGACCCGGAAGACCAGTACAACCGTTTCCTCATGCAGGTCCTTCAACGGGATGCGGGAAATGATGAAGCCCATATCATGGATGCGGCGTATGTGGAAGCCCTGGAATACGGCATGCCACCCACTGCCGGTGAGGGCATCGGCATCGACCGCCTGGTGATGCTGCTCACAGATGCCGCTTCCATCAGAGAGGTCATTCTTTTTCCCCATATGAAAAACAGCAATTGATTTGTAATGGCGGTTGAACTTTTCATAGCCAGGCGCTATCTCAAGGCAAAGCGCAAAGAAGGGTTTATTTCTTTGATCACCTTTCTATCCGTGGCCGGTGTCATGGTGGGGGTAATGGCCCTGGTGGTGGTGATCGCGGTCATGAACGGTGCTGAATCCGAATTCCGGCGGCGGATCCTGGGCCTGGAACCCCATATCCTGCTCATGAACTACAATGGCACCTTTGGCAGTTATGAAACAATTTTACAGGACCTGGAGACCCATGCCCGAATCAAAGATGCCTCTCCCATTTTGTTCGGACAGGCCATGATCCGGACCCGCCATGCCTTTTCAGGGGTCATGGTCAGGGGAATCCTTCCTGAGAGCAGCGCCGCCTTGATCAAGGGCTTTGATACGGATGGACTGAAAACCGCTTTGTCGGTTCATAAAGACGCAGAAAATCTGCCCGGCATCATTTTGGGAAAAACACTTGCCGGTTCCGTGGGGGTGGCGCCGGGTGATGCCATTGTTCTCATGTCCACGAACTCCTTTGTTTCCCCCATCGGTCAGATCCCTTCCATGAAACGTTTTGTGGTAAAGGGCACCTTCAGTTCCGGCATGTCCGAGTATGACGGGATGCTGGCCTATGTTCACTTGGACCAGGCCCAGATGCTCACCGGTGACAAGAAAAAAATTTCCGCCATCGGCATCTGGGTGGATGATATTTTTGCGGTAAAACAGATACGCCAAAACGTGCTGCCGGACCTGGCGTATCCCTTTTATGCCAGGGACTGGATGGAAATCAACCACAGTCTTTTCTCCGCCTTAAAGTTGGAAAAGACCGCCATGTTTATAATTCTTACCCTGATCATCCTTGTGGCGGCATTCAATATTGCCTCTGCCTTGATAATGATGGTCATGGAAAAGACCAGGGATATTGCTGTTCTAAAAGCCATGGGCGCCACCCATGGGGTTATTGGAAAAATATTCATTCTCAGGGGTCTGGTCATCGGTGTTCTGGGGACCTGTCTGGGAACGGTTTTCGGGGTGGTGATCTGCTGGCTGCTGAAACACTATGATTTTATCCGGCTGCCGGAAGCATATCCCTTTTCAACCCTGCCGGTACAGCTGGATCCTCTGGATGTGCTTCTGATTGCGGTAAGCGCTGTATTTATCTGTTTTGTATCCACCCTGTACCCCTCGTACAAAGCATCCAAAATGAACCCCCTGGAGGCTATTCGGTATGGATAACCCCGGTTCTGTTCTCATGCATCTGGACCAGGTCGGCAAGACCTTTGAAAGCCCCACCTCCGCCATTCCAATTCTCAACGATGCAGATTTCAGTATTCTCAGGGGCCAGACCCTGGCCGTTGTCGGGGCATCAGGCATTGGAAAATCCACCCTTTTAAATATCATCGGCACCCTGGACAGGCCTGACCGGGGACGGGTGATGTTTGAGGGCCAGGATATTTTTTCTTTTGCAGATGAAAAACTGGCAGCCTTCCGCAACGAACGTATCGGTTTTGTTTTTCAGTTTCATTACCTGCTCCAGGGATTTACTGCGGTGGAAAATGTTATGATTCCCGGACTCATTGCCAGGAAAAACAAAAAAACTGTTGAAAAACAGGCCGTAAATATGCTTGAAAGGGTAGGACTTGCAGACAGGCCTTTTCACCGTGTGGAAGACCTTTCCGGCGGAGAACAGCAGCGGGTTGCCATTGCCAGGGCCCTGCTGATGAAACCGGACCTGCTGCTGGCGGACGAACCCACCGGCAATCTGGATGAAAAAACCTCCGACAGCATCCATGCACTGCTGGACCAATTGAACAAGGAACTGGGCATGACGGTCATTGTGGTCACCCATAACATGAAACTGGCCCATATGATGGAAAAAATGGTCACCATCCACAGGGGCAGTATCGTACCGGCATTTACAAAGGAATGAAATGAGAAAATTGCTGAAAACATTTGGTTTGATTCTGATAATATTTTTCTGCCTGATTCCCGGGCTGTCTGCTGACCAGCAGGTCAGTGTCGCGATTTTTCCTTTTTCCATCCAGTCAGACCAGCCCAATGAAAAACTTGCGGATGATCTGCCCCTGATGCTCAAGGATACCCTGGAAAAAGAGGGCGCAAAGGTGATCTTTGTCAAGGATTACCCAGACAAGGAAACCTGGGATGCTGCAAGATTCAGACAGGAAGGTATCCGCCTGGGTGTGGACCACATCATCACCGGCAATATTTTTATGGCCGGGCAGGCCGTCAGTATTGATACGGAAATGTATGACAGTTATGAAACCAAACCACCCCTGACCTTTTTTTCCCAGGCAAAACTGACTGAAGGCCTTTTTTCCGCGGTCACCGACCTGACCAGGGGCATCATCGGGGAGCTTTTTGAAAAACGCATCATTGCAGCCATTTCTGTTACCGGCAACCGCCGGGTGGAATCCGATGCCATTTTGCGGACCATTGCCTCTGCTCCCGGTGAAATCATGGATGCACAAAAATTATCCAAAGACCTGGTATCAGTATACAAGATGGGGTTTTTTGATGATGTGGTGATCAAAAAAAAGGAACTGGACCAGGGGGTTGAAGTCATTTTTGACATAACGGAAAAACCCAGTGTCAGAAATATCAAATTTTCACAAAACAGGGTATATAAGGATGATGAACTGTTCGGTGCTGTGGATACCAGTACCGGCTCCATTCTCAATGTATACAAAATAAACGC
>JAABSB010000060.1 GCA_011390615.1 Desulfotignum sp.
CTGGATGCAAAATATATTATAAATAACCTGGAAACCGTTCAAAAAGGAATGGAAAAACGCGGTGCTGCAGTTGATTTTTCAGTACTGATGGAAAATGAGGAAAAAAGAAAAACCCTTCTGCTGCAAATTGAGGAATTGCGCCACCAGCGCAATAAGGTTTCTGATGAAATTGCTGAAATGAAACGGTCGGGCAAAGATGCCCAGCCCAGCATCGACAGGATGCGGTCTGTTTCAGAAACCATCAAAGCGCTGGACAAAGACCTTGGTGAGGTTGAAACCGCCATCCACACCTTTTTGATCACCCTGCCCAACCTGCCCCATACAGATGTGCCCAAAGGAAAAGATGATTCCCAGAACCGTCTGGAAAAAACCCACGGCTCCCCCCGGGTTTTTGATTTTCCTGTCCAGGACCATGCCGATATAGGTGAAGCCCTGGGAATTCTGGATCTTGGCAGGGCTGCCAAACTGGCCGGCGCCCGCTTCCCTTTGTATCTGGGGTCTGGTGCCAGATTGGAGCGGGCCCTGATCAATTTCATGCTGGACATCCATACAAAAGAGCATGGATACAAAGAGACCCTGCCACCTTTCATTGTCAACAGAACCACCATGACAGGTACGGGCCAGCTCCCCAAATTTGAAGCGGATCTGTTCAAGCTGGAGGGCCTGGATTATTACTTGATTCCCACCTCAGAGGTGCCGGTGACCAATATTTATGCCGGCGAAATACTGGCTGAAGAAGACCTGCCGTACAAATTCACCGCCTATACTCCCTGCTTCAGATCCGAGGCCGGCTCATACGGCCGGGATACCAAAGGACTGATCAGACAGCACCAGTTCAACAAGGTGGAAATGGTGAAAATCACTGCCCCTGAATCCTCTTTTGCAGAACTGGAATCCCTTCTGGCCAATGCGGAAACCATTCTCCAGCGCCTGGAACTGCCCTATCAGGTGCTTACCCTGTGCACCGGAGATCTGGGATTTTCCGCCACCAAAACCTATGACATTGAAGTATGGATGCCGGGACAGGACAAATACAGGGAGATCTCATCGTGCAGCAACTGCCTTGACTTCCAGGCACGCCGGGCCAATATCCGCTTTAAACGCAAAGATGCAAAAAAACCCGAATTCTGCCATACCCTGAATGGATCAGGCCTTGCCGTGGGAAGGACCTTTGCCGCAATCCTTGAAAACTGTCAGCAGCCGGACGGCACAGTCAATATACCCGATGCTCTGGTACCTTATATGGGAGGTCAAAAAACAATCACCCATGAAACCTGAACTGTTTCCGGAACATATCCGGCCCTATCTTATTCCCCGGCCGACAGGGGCTTTGTATTACAAATGTCTGGGCTGCGGTGCCGGATATCCGGTGGAAAAACTGCTGTATGTCTGCCCGGCATGTGATGCCGTCCTGATGCTCCATAACCGGAACCAGGAAGAGCTCCATAGAATTGAAGGAACCACCTGGCAACAGATATTCGACTATCGCAGAATGCTGAAGATACCCGCCCTGAAAGGCATTTACCGGTACCATGAATTCATCGGCCCGGTGATACCCCTGGAATCCATTATTTATCTGGGAGAAGGCCACACCCCTGTTGTGGCGGCATCCGACTTTCTTACGGAAAAGGTCGGGCTGCATTTCTATTTTAAAAACGACGGCCAGAACCCCAGTGCCTCATTCAAGGACCGGGGCATGGCCTCAGCCCTTTCCAGCATCAAATTTCTCCTTGACCAGGGGCTTGTCTCAGATGTCATTGCGGTGTGTGCATCCACCGGGGACACCTCTGCAGCAGCTGCATTGTATGCCTCTTACCTGAGACCCCTGATCAAATCGGCCGTGCTTTTGCCCCACAAAAAAGTCACGGTCCAGCAGCTGTCCCAGCCTTTGGGCAGCGGTGCCAGTGTATTTGAAATCCCGGGGGTTTTTGATGACTGCATGAAGATAGTGGAACATCTGTCCACCAGATATTCCGTGGTGCTGCTCAATTCCAAAAATGCCTGGCGGATTCTGGGACAGGAATCCTATTCCTATGAAATCGCCCAGGATTTTGACTGGGATATGGCCCGCAAGGTGGTGGTGGTTCCCATCGGCAATGCCGGTAATATTTCTGCCATCATGAACGGATTCCTTAAATTTTTTAAGGCCGGCATCATCAACCAGCTGCCCAAAATCATCGGTGTGCAGTCAGAGCATGCAGACCCGGTGTATCAATACTATCTGGAGCCGGATGAATCAAAACGGGTATTTACCCCTGTGGATACAAAACCCAGTGTGGCCCAGGCTGCCATGATAGGCAATCCCGTGTCCATGCCCCGGGTGGTTGCCATTACCCGAGAATACAACCGGGAATCAGGACACGACAATGTGTTTTTTGTCCAGGTAACCGAACAGGCCATCATGGACTGGCAGCTCGCCGCCAACCAGAATGGGCATATTGCCTGTACCCAGGGCGGCGAATGTCTGGCCGGTCTTGTGAAGGCCCGGGCCATGGATCTGGTTTCTTCAGATGAAACCGCTGTGTTGAACGCAACCGCCCATGCCATTAAATTTTCTGAATTCCAGGACCTGTACTTCAAAAACAAGATCCCTGACGCCTATCATATCGTACCTGACCCGGACCGCATGAACCTGCCGGAACTGATTATGCCGGACAACCCGGATCTTGTACCCTCCCAGGAAAAAAGGCTGGGAAAATCGGAATTTGCACAATTTATTGCAGAAATATCGGGGAAAATAGCACATAAAATGCACTTAACATCTGCTGAATGATGGATTTTTATCGCTTTAAAAAGGCAATAATTGCCGCCTGCCTGCCTGCAATTTTCATATGGTATCCAGGCAGTCCGGCTGTCGGCGGGGTAAAAACCTCCCTGAAAAATTATTCCATAATCACCCATGAAAACCAGGCTGTCCTGTGCGAACCCTACACAGTCAAAAAAGATGACTGGCTCTATAAAATTTTCCGTCAGAAAGGCGAAATTTCTGAACAGGATTTCCCCCTGTTTATTTCAATTTTCAAAAAAATAAACCCGGGGATCAGCAATATTGATACCATATCACCGGGAATACAGATTCTTATCCCTTTGAAAATGGTAAACAAGCAGGCGTATGCGTCTGATGATACCGGCATGGTGGCAGTGCCGGTGGTGGAATTTTCCCATCTGCCGGCCTCTTTTGATACGACGTCATATGTCAGGGAATATATTATCCAGCCCGGGGACACGGTTTCTGATCTTCTGGACAAAGCATTTTTACAAAAAGGCGGCGGTGTCACCCGGGAAGGCCGTATGCTTTTTTACCGCCTGAACCCCGGCATCAAAAATATCCATATGGTGCATCAGGGTACACGGGTGATACTTCCTGATCCGGGCATTTTGTCCCAGCCCTGGTTTTCTTCATATCTCACCCATGGCACGCTACCAGCACATGATAATTGGGAAAAAAAGGGTGTGCTGCCACAGGATGCTGCTGCAGTCCGTGCACCTGAAAACGCTCTTCCGGATGTTTCTCCTTATCAGGTCCTGCAGCTGAAACGGTATGCCGCCCTGATAAATGGCACCCTGGTCCACCAGGGAAAAATGTATTTCCCGACAAAAAATGATGACACCATTGTTCAGCTTGACCTTTCCCGGACACCGCTGATCGAAACCAGTGACACCGGTGAAAAGACCCTGCTCATCCCCGGAAACCAGACAGGTTATATTCTGGACAAAAAAATGATCCAGACCATCAAATCCCATTGGAAACAGGTAAAAACAGAACAGATCCAGGCAGCCATCCAAAAGGCCCGCCAGCATACGCAAAAACCTGTTCCTTTGGATCTAATCGAAAACAATATGGCGCAGATACTGGCCGGCACACCATTTGACTATAGTTCTGAAGAAAAGATACCGTTTTTAGTGAACGGTATTTCCATGTCTGGTGTATTCGGGCGGATAAAACGGCCTGACCGTTCTGACCTGCTGATTAATTTCGCCCATATTTACGGTACAGGCATAACCGGTATCCAAAACATGGGGTTTGATATCTTGACTTTTTCGCCGAACCAGTCCTGGACTGACCAGATCCGGCTGCTGCTGTCCGCTTTAGGCTATACCATCTGGGAAAATCCCTCCTTCAGCCACCAGAAAATAGTGGAAACCCTGGAAGGCCTGTATGCGGAACTTTTGCCGGACCGTGTTTTTGTTTCACTGTACCCTTTGACCCCCGGCGCCAGCATGTTTTTAAAAACAGAACAGATCCGGTACATTCACCTGAAATAACTGACATTCTAAATTGTAAGCAAACAGAGGATGTATTATGAAACACCATCTGATTTGGGTAAGTTTATTTGGCTGTTTGATTTTTGCCTGTACCACTACCACCGGTAAGTCCGGCAAAGAATCCGGACTGGCTGAGGCGGTGAAGATTCAAGGAGAGGCCCTTTGGCACCAGGGGGACTATACGGCGGCCTTATCCAAATTGCTGGAGGCACGCAGGATGACCCCCAATGATCCCTATCTGCACAACAGCCTAGGGCTGGCATATATGGGCAAAAAAAGAGATGATCTGGCTGTATCTGCTTTTGAAAAAGCGCTGGACCTGAAACCTGATTACACAATGGCCCTCAACAATCTCGGGGTTGCCTTTCTGCGCCAGAAAAAATGGGACCAGGCCATCTTAGCCTTTGAAAAGGTATTGGACGATCTTTTGTATCCAACGCCCCAGTATCCCCTTTCCAACCTGGGATGGGCCTATCTGGGAAAACAGGATTACAGACAGGCGGAATCCTTTTTTTCCCAGGCCCTGGATGTGGTACCCGGATTTGTCACTGCCTCCCATGGGCTGGCCGAGGTGTATCTGCAGTCCAGGCAGGTGGATAAGGCCATCGCGTTTCTCACAAACGCCCTTCGCAGGCTTCCGGATAGTGCCCTTCTCCACGCAGACCTGGCACTGGCCTATGAAGCCAGGGGCCAGACCGCAAAGGCAAAAGCATCCTGGCAAAAGGTGCGCCAGTATGCACAGAAAGATTCAGCGCTGGCCCGGGCTGCCGGAAAAAGGCTGTCTGGGCTGGATTAATTTTCAGTCTTTGTGATATTGCGTTTTTGTTCCAGCTGGACAATGGAAGGGGTCAAAAAAATGAGCAGCTCATTTCTGTTGTCCGTTTTCTGGGTGGTGCCGAAAAGCATGTTTCCGAGAATCGGGATTCCCGTCAGAAACGGCAGGCCGTCCACATCCCGGTTTTTTGTGGTTTTCACAATGCCGCCTATGACAACGGTATCGTTATTGTTCACCAGCAGTTCTGTTTCCGTTTCATTGGTGGCAAGTGTCGGCGCACCTGAGGCAGTAATGCTGGAGATATCATTCTTGGTCAAAAACACCTGCATGGAAATCCGCTTGTCCGGTGTCACATGGGGGGTCACCTCCAGGAGCAGATCAATATTTTTAAATTTTACCGAGGAACCGCCTGCATCATCCCTCTCCAGATAGGCAAATTCCACACCCTGTTTGATTTTGGCTTTTTTGTTGTCCAGTGTCAGTATGCGCGGTGAGGAGACAATCCTGACATCGCCCTGGGCTTCTGATGCAGCCAGTTTGGCATTCAAGGCCATTCGCGAAGACCCGAACAGCCGGAGAAATGAAAAATCCCCGCTCATCCCGGTACCTGACGGGGTATTCACCGATACGTTTGTATCGTTGATAAACCCGGAAGTGACAGCAGCATCATTGGAAAGGTTCCATCCCACCCCGATGGTCCTGGAAAAATCCTTTGTCACCTCCACCACCTTGGCTTCGATCATGATCTGGGGGGTTACCGTATCCAGGCGGAAAATCATTTCCTGGATCTGGTCAACCTTTTCTCTGGTATCGGTGACAATGATCATATTTGTGCGCTGGTCCACGGAAATATTGCCCCTGTCCGGGGTCAGCAGCGAAGAGATATGGGGCTGGATATCTGCCTGTGCATCGGAATAATTGATGGGAATATACTGGGTGACCAGCGGTTCCAGGCTTTTTTTCTGCTCCAGGGCTTTTTTTCTGGCGGAAATGGCATCCTGGAGGTCCTGTTCTTCCTGTTTCAAAGTCTGCGCTGTGGCAATGCGCACCACATCGCCCTCCATCTTTTTGCCCAGGCCATTCATCTTGAGAACCAGATCCAGCACCTGGTCCCAGGGGATCGGCTTTTCCAGGGTCATGGTCACCTTTCCCTGAACATCCTTATCCACGGCAAAGTTCAACCCGCTGACACTTCTAAGTATCCGGAAGACATTTTTAATATCAGTATCATAAAAATCCAGCTTGATCTTTTCTCCGGTATATACCGGCTGTTCTCCAATAACCGTTTTATACTGATCTGCAGCAGAGTAGGCGGCCGGTGCTGTAATTATAGGTTTCATGGACAATACTGGACCAGTCTCCGCTGACAGGCGCTCTTGGTCATTCTGGTCCAGCGTGACTTTTTTTACGGCTTTTTCAAACCGGGGCGGCGCAACACTGGCAGGATCAAACCGCAGAGAAATCCGGTTCTGGTTCTGGACAACCCGGAACGGCACTTTTTCCCGGATCATGATTTCAATATCAGCATCTGTGCTGTTCTTTGTGCCGGGTTTGGGCAGTATTTTTTCAACAGCAGCATTAAAATATTTTGTCAGCAGCGGCCGCTGGTGGTGATCAGGTATCCGGGTATTGTACAGATGCAGGTCCAGCCTGTTTTCATTTTGCCAGATGGTTTCATACTGTACCGGATGGCTGGTTTCCACCTGGATATCTGCATGGCCGGATGCAGCTGTGTTGAATGTGATGTTGGTCATGACAGCCGGTGTCCGGGAAACCGCAGATGTTAATTGTATATTGTCTTTTTCACCTGATATGGCTGTGGAAGGCAGTTGTTTGTCAGAAACAGCTGTTTTTTCCAGCGCTTCCGGGGTATTTTCTGCCACTGCCCGGTCCATGAACAGGGTCACCTGCAACTGGTTTTCCTGCTCTGTGACCGCATAGGGGATATCCTGGTTCAGCAGAATTTCCACCTTGGTTGTTGTCTCTTTCTGATCGGCATAAGCCACCCGGATCGATTCTACTGGATCAGCCACATCCGACGGTGAAATGAAATCCGCAGCGATCGCAGTGTCCGGCAGATAGATGGCCACACCAAAAGGAAAATCCTGTTTGATGGCGGTGTATCCCAGTTTGTCCCTGCCGGTGATACGAATGCCGATCTGACCATCATGGGAGTCAAACGCAACAGCATGTATCTGGTTGCCCGGGGTCCCCTGGGCGGGCCCGATCAGGGAATCTTCCTGTGCTTTGGCATCCACTGGCGCAGGATTTTCAGTTTTCAGGGAATTACATCCGGCCACAATAACTGCAGTCAGTAGCAGTGCACTGGCCAGAACCCGATAATTAATCTTGCAAAACTGAAAAAAAAACATATTATTCCCCGCTGTCATTTTTTTGCATTTTAATTTCCTGGAGGCGTTCCGTGTGATTGCCTTTGTAGTCTGTTACAATTTCTTTTACAACAACAGTATCAAATGTGATATCAACTACCTGGCCTTGGTTTTTTCCCATATAGGTGCCGATGCCCACTTCATATCCCTTTCCGGTTGCTTCCTCAACCATGGCAATCCTGCGGTCACCCATGATGACCACTGCAGAAAGTTTGATCTGACTGAGCTCCATTTTTTCCAGGGGCGTTAAAATCCGCTGCGGTTTCTCCGGCTTTTTGATTTCCGGGGCAGGTATTTCTTTTTTTTCCTGAATCAACGGCTTAAACGGGTCTACCATGCTTTTGGCCACGTATACTTCACTGTCAGCAGGCTTTAAACCGGCCTGCATGTCAGTATTATCCAGTTTTACCGCCACTTCAGGCACCTGTGCCAGAGATTTTTTGTCGCCATTGTGCACTTTTTTATCAGCTTTTGTGGACAGGTTTGCAACGCCTGGTTCAGGATCAGTTTCAGGGGCGGGCTTGTTTTGGGCAGGCAAAGGGGTTTTTGGGGATACCGTATTTTCAGGTTCTGTTGATTTTGGGACAGCCTGTTGGGGCATGGCCCTTGAAACAACGGGCTGAGAAGTGTTTTGCGATTCTTTCTTCGGCGGTTTTTCACACCCTGCCACCAGCACCCCCAGCACCATGCAGACAAGCAAAATCCATCTGTTTTCCTGATTTTTCATAATGTATTAAATCAGCCTCTCTTGCCTTTTTTCTTTTTTTTGTCTGATTTTGGTTCCTGTTCAGCATCCTCCACAAACATGTAAGTTACAGCGTTGCACCCCATATCGATTATCCCCGGCGCAGCTTTGCTTCTTCGCATGGAGATGTCTTTTATATTGACGATCCGGTTCAACCTGGATACCTGATAAAAGAAATCCGCAATCTGAAGAAAATTGCCCTCAACTTTCATGGATAAGGGTATTTCCTTATAGAACTCTTTGTTGACGGCTGGATTCGGTTGAAACAGCATAAAAGTAAGCCCTGCATTGCTGCCTGCCACGGATACTTCCTTCAAAAGAGAGGGCAGCTCTTTTTTATCCGGGAGTGCCCTTGTGGCAAGGTAAAATTCCTGTTCCACCGCCTGCATTTTGGTTTCCCATTCCTTCAGGCCACTGGCCTGCCGCTTGACCATTTGCAGTTTTTTGGACTGGGTTTCAAATGTTTTTGTAACCTGCTGCAGTTTTTTATGTTCCGGCATAAAAATGAAATAATAATAGCCGCCCCCGATCAGGGCAAAGGTAACCAGACAGATGAGCAGCCGCTGGAGCCGGCTCAGTTTTCCCACCCGCTCAAAAAAAGCTGACATCTTTTTTGAAAACTTGTCTTTCCCGGTTATTTTCTTTTCTTCAGCCATTATTTACCCTTTGCCGTGGTGTCCGGTGCTGCTGTTTGCTTCAGACATTTCAATTCAAAGGCCTTCAAGCTGGTACCCTGGTCAAACTTCTTTATTCTGGCCTGTTTCAGATCAATTTCCTTATAAAGTGCTGATCCTTCAAGCCGTTTCATGAAATTTGCAATGGTGGGATTGTCAAACGCAATACCGGTCATCGTCACTGATGTTTGATCCGCATCAAGGGTTTCAATCCACATCTGTTCCGGTACCAGGCGGGCCTGAAGGTCTTCCAAAAGCACCAGCTGTTCATCTCTTTTTTGCTTCAAAGATGCAACTATCTGTAATTTATCTTCAAGTATTTTGAGCCGTTTTTGAATCTCTGTAACCCTGTCGGCCCTTTCCTTATATATGGCAATCTGGGCATTCACACGCTCAGTTTCAAGACGTTTTTCTACAATGGCATTTTTTATGCCCAGGGTATACCAGGTAAGCCCCACCACAAGCAAAAGTATGGACAGGAAAAATATGGACACCTGTTGACGGATATTTTCCCTTTTCCTGGCCAGCCTGAACGGCAGTAAATTTATGCGTATCATTTGTCATCCACCCGCCGCAGGGCAAGCCCCAATGCAATGGGCGCCCGGGGACCGACCCGGGATGTAAATGCGGCAGAAAATTTTTTTTCATTCAGATGCAGTCCGGCAAAGGGTGAAATTGTGACCACCTTTGCCGACAGTTCCGATGTAAGTTTATCAGCAAATCCAGGGATATAGGAGCCACCGCCGCTCAAAACAACTTTCGTGACCCGGGTATCATTGGTATTTGACTGAAATGTATTTATCACCTCACAAATTTCTGAACACCAGATATTTGCGACATCATCTAAAATCTGTGCAACCACTTCGGGATCCGGTGCATTTTCCTCCGGGTCCTGCAATATTTTTTCAGCCTCCTGGACATCTGTTTCAAACCGGCTGCATATCTGTTCGACAATCTGATGGGTACCGGAATCGTTATCCCGCATCATCATGGAGGTACTTTCCTTGAGAATATTGAGTGATGTTTTTGAAGCCCCGACATCCAGCAGCAGGGTAATATCATCTGGATCCTGACCGGGAACTGTTTCATAAATATTTTGCAAAGCAAAGGTATCCACATCAATAATTTTTGCATTCAGGCCGGCATTGGCGGTCAAATCCATGTATTCCGCCACAAGATCCTTTTTGACAGCCACCAGCAGCACATTCATCTGATCAGGAGAAAACTGGCTTTCTCCCAGAATCTGGTAGTCAATGTTGACATCTTCGATGTCATAGGGAATATATTGTTCTGCCTCTGCCACAATGCTTTCCTGGAGATCTTTTTCCGGCATTTTCACAGTATTGATGGTCTTTATGACCACAGAATGGCCGCCAGTTGAAATGGCCACATCCTTTTTGCGAATTTTCTGGGACCGGAACAGGGTACGGATGGTTTTGGCCACCGCTTCCATGTCCATGATCCGTCCCTCCACAATGGCACCGGGTATCAGGGGTTCCATGCCGAATTTTTTCAGAATTTTCTTATTTCTGGATATCTGAAGCTCAGCTACCTTGATGGAAGAAGACCCTATATCTAGACCTACGAGATGATCTTTTTTACTCAATACCATGGGCATCCATCCTTACCTCTTCAGATTCATTATTGGGTGCAATGCTGCGGCAGCTTGGTTCACATTTTTTATGTTGATAACCTGCACCAATATTACTATAATCTGATACGATCTACTTGGAAAGTCAAGTATTATCATGTATTTTATATGTGAATAAACAAAAAATATTGGTTTGTCAAACCTAAAAGCAAAATTAATATGAAATTTATTACCCAAAATAAGGATAATTGTGAAAAAAAACTTCCAAATTCAATCCAGTGCCCAGGGAAACAGGCCCTTTATTCTGGTCAAGGCATTTACTTTCTCCAGCCTGATCGTCATGCTAGTTGCCACCATCGCCATTGCTGCCCTGAATGCCCATTGGGTCCGAAACCTTCTTTTGGAAAAAAGTAAAGAGTATAATTCTTTGCTTGTGGAAAATCTCAACCACCAGATCTTTTTAAGATTCGCCGCTCCGGTCGCTTTTAAATATGGGGAGATCAAATTAAGAGAACCGGAACAGCACCGGCTTTTAGATGCGGTAATCACCTCCACGCTGCACAGTTTCCATGTGGAAATGGTCAATATCTACGGCACCGACAACATCATCGGTTACAGCTTTGATAACAGCCGGGTTGGTGAAGAAAATGCCGGCGGTGTTCTGTATGAAAAAGCCATGCAAAAACAGACCACATCAAAACTGATTCAGAAAGGCAGCTTTCTTGAGCTGTTTTTCTGGTTTCCCCAGGAAACCAAAATTGTTACCTTTGCCCCCCTGGTACAGGAAATGCAGCTTTCACGGTCTGAAGAAAAATCAGTTATAGGCGTCATAGAAATAGTCCGGGATATCTCCCATGATTACCAGCAGGTGTTTAAACTGCAGGGGCTTATTGTAACTTCCTGTGCTGCAGTGATGGCGATTTTATTTCTGATTTTGCGGTTCGTTGTAAAACACGGGGAAAGGATCATCGAAAAACGGGCGGAAGAGCGTCTCCGCCTGGAAGAGAAGCTGCGCCAGGCAGAGCATTTGTCTGCCATTGGAGAGATGACTGCAGGGGTTTCCCATGAAATAAGAAATCCTTTGGGTATCATCAAAAGTTCTGCCCAGCTGATGAAAAAGAAAATGGCCAAACTGCATGCCGACTCCAATATACCGGATATCATAATAGAAGAATCCCAGAGACTGAATAACATTATCACCGATTTTCTGGATTTCGCAAAACCCAAACACCCGAATCTGCGCCCATGCAGCATTACCAACGTAATTGAAAAAAACCTGTCTTTTCTTGAATCCCAGATCCAGGAACAAAAAATTGCCATAAAAAAAGCATATCACCATAATTTGCCGGACTTACAGGCAGATCCGGACATGCTGTACCAGGCATTTCTGAATATACTGCTCAACAGTTTTCAGGCTGTGGGCAAAAACGGCACTGTCACCATTACCACCTGGTTTGACATACAGCATGTGTATATTTCCTTTGCAGACAATGGAAGCGGCATTGATGAAAATATGCTAAAAAAATTGTGGACCCCCTTTTTTACCACCAAAGATACCGGTACCGGGCTTGGGCTGGGCATTGTCAAAAACATCATCGAAGCCCATCACGGCAGCATCAGCATAACCAATGCACAACCATCCGGGGCTGTTGTTGACATTGTCCTGCCGATTTAGGATATATACACCATGGAAACCATATTAATTGTTGATGATGAAAAACACTACCGGGTTGTTTTAAGTGAAGTTCTCCAGGAGGAGGGATATGCCTCGTTCACTGCCGCCAGCGGCATGGAGGCCCTGGATCTTTTGAAATCCCAGGTCATTGATCTGGTTCTGACAGATGTCAAAATGCCGGGAATGACCGGCATTGATCTTCTGGAACAGATTAAGGAGATCACACCTGATCTGCCGGTCATTATCATGACAGCTTTCGGCAGTGTGGAAAAAGCTGTGGAGGCCATGCACAAAGGTGCCTATACCTTTATTTTAAAACCCTTTGAAAATGAAACCCTGATTGCCCACATCGCCAAATCCATATCCATGTACAGAATTGTCCAGGAAAACGCCCGGCTCAGGGATGCGCTCCAGACCCGGTATCATTTCGGCAATATCATCGGCAAAAGCAAGCCCATGCAGAAACTCTACGAAATTATCCAAAAAGTAGCGCCCACCAATGCGTCTGTCCTCATAGAAGGAGAAAGCGGCACCGGCAAGGAGCTGGTGGCCAGGTCCATTCATTACAACAGCCCCCGAAAGGACAATCACCTGGTGGCGGTCAATTGTGCCGCCTTTGCAGCATCTCTGCTGGAAAGTGAACTGTTCGGCCACGAAAAAGGGGCATTCACCGGTGCGGCTGCCATGAAAAAGGGCAGGTTTGAACTGGCGGACAAAGGGACGTTGTTTCTGGATGAAATCGGGGAACTGCCCATGCCGCTGCAGGTGAAACTGCTGCGGGTTCTGCAGGAGAAAACCATTGAACGGGTGGGAGGTACCACGCCCATTCCTGTTGACTTTCGCCTTATTGCAGCCACCAATAAAGTCCTTGAAGATGAGATTGTCCAAAAAAATTTCAGAGAGGATCTGTATTACCGTCTGAATGTTGTAAAGGCTGTGATTCCCCCTTTGCGGGAGCGCCAGGAAGACATCCCTTTGCTGATAAACCATTTTATCGAAAAGTTTACCAGAGAATCAGGGGTTGTCACCCAGGTCAAAGGCATCAGCAGGGATGCGGCACAGATCCTGTGCGACCATCCCTGGAACGGCAATGTCAGAGAGCTGGAAAACGTCATCGAGCGGTCCGTTATTCTTGCCTCCAACGGGCTCATAACCCCTGCTGACCTGCCCCCCCAAATGCGGAAAACACCGGGCAGCACCCTCGATCTGGAGGGAATCCCCGAAGGGGTGGGCCTGGCTGAAACCCTTGCAGCTGTTGAAAAACGCATGATACAGCGGGCCATGCAAATATCTGGAAATGTGCAGACAAAAGCCGCCCAGATCCTGGGTATCGGCAAAAGCGGCCTGAATCAGAAATTAAAAAAATACAACATGGACAAGGAACTGCACGCCAGAGAATAACACGGGCATGAATCTTTGAATTCAGGTATCTGTATTTTTGTTCATCATCATAAATTTTAAAAAAACTTATTATTTCAATATTTTATGATGTTTGTTGTCTGTGTGGATATAAAAAGAGTTTAAAATCCTGAACTTTCGGGGCTGATAAGACAAAGAAAGCAGGTTGGTCCAACTACCTGAAATTTTTTATAGCATCTTAAAGTATTTATTTATCAAGTAGTTATGAAAAACTTATGAAAAAAATCGACAAAAACAAGCATCTGGCAAACCAATTGCATTATTATATTTTAAGTTAACCACAGGTTAATTTTTTCATCTTTTTTTCCTTTTCTAAAAAAGGCTGCCCTTATGGCAGCCTTTTTTAGTTGGTCATCACTCCGCGGCCACAATCTATTTTTCTTTTGCCACCATTGCCTGGGCCAAACCTGCATACATGGACTGCTGGTTTTCCGCCACCAGTTTTTCATACATCTTCTGGCTTGCATCTGTCTGCTCCACAGATGCATAGATGCGGGCAAGAATAAACCGGGATTCATCTTTGAGCAGATCTGACTTTCCTGTTTCAATCTGTTGAAAATAGGTTTTGGCCCTGTCCAGATCATTTTTTGCCAGCCACACATGTCCCAGAGACGATAAGAGAAAATTGCGCATGGCAGCCTGGTTTCCAACATTTTTCAACGCGTTTTCATACAGCGTGCCAGCCCTGTCATATTCTTGTGCATCCATACATATGCCGGCATATATAATCTGTGCCATTCTGCCGGCATCGGTATTAGCATACCTGTCCAACACAGCCTCAAAACTTTCTTTTACCTCAAGAAAGGCTTTTTGGGGGTCATCTGCCAGGCGGTTATAACGGCCGGCAGCTTCAGCAACCAGGTTGGATGCCTGGGTTTCAGAACGCTGGAAGCTGACCATGATACCACTGAATACAACTGCCACTACCACCACTGCGCCCAGAATCAGCAGCAGTTGTTTTTTGTATATCCCGGCATAGGCCAGGGCCTTAAAAAGATTTTTCTGTAAAGGATCCAGTTGTTCCAGTTCTTTTCTGCGCTCATTTGAAATGCCTCTATTGGCCATTGGTTCACCTGTAATTGTAAAAAATTAATATCCACTTTACCAGACAAGGGTCTTATATATCCATCCTTTTTCACCATCTGCATGTTCAATGCGTATCCAGTTTCCCTGGCGCTTAATGACCTTGAAGGGAACCCCTCTTTCAACGGTAAAAAGAATCCTGCTGTCAGTTGTGGGCTGTGCCCGGACATTGCACTTGGATTTACTGGTAATAACCCCTTCCATATCTGCCAGAAGAGAGGAATGAATCCAGGCCATGTCACCTTCGAAATCCTGTATCTTTACCCATTTGCCTTTTTTTTCCTTCACAAGAAAGGGATGGTATTTCTCCACCTGCCAGAGGACTTCATAGTTGGTGCCGGGCCCTGACCGCATATTGGCAATACTGGATTTGACTGCCACCCTGTCTGCAGCACCGGCACTGCCTGCCATCAGATAAAAAACCGCAAGAGCCGCCCAAAGTATGCTGGATCTGTTTACGGATCGCTTTGCTTTCATTTACACCCCCATTTTTCCATCATCCGCGTAATATCATTCCTGCCTGGTATACCAGAAAAGACAGGGTCCATGCAACCGCGGTCGTATAAATTATGTTAAAGCAGGCCCATTTAAAAGATGCCTCCCTGTAAATGACAGCCACTGTGGCAAAGCACGGCACGTAAAGCAGAACAAACACCATCATGGACAATGCCGATAAAGGCGTCATGCCCGATTGCTTCAATGCCAGGGACAGGGCCTGGCCTTCATTGTCACCCACCCCGTAGAGCACCCCCATGGTACTCACCACCACCTCTTTGGCCACAAACCCGGTGACAAGGGCGACGCTGGCCTGCCATCCAATGCCAATGGGTGCAAACACCGGTTCCAGTATATGGCCTATCCTGCCGATATAGGATTTGGATACCCGTTCCTGCTCTTTTTTGGTCTGAATTTTTCGCAATTCAGCTGTAAGCTTTTGCTGCAAAAGGGGTTTCTGGTCCGGGTCCGCCTTTTTTATTTCATGGCTGAAACGGGTTTTGACATCCTGCTGCATCGCCTGGTAATCTTCTGCATATTCAATATTTTTTGGGAAACTGGATAACGCCCATATCACGATGGACCCTACCAGAATCACACCCCCCATTTTGCGCAGAAACATTTTGCTTCTGTCCCACATATGGATAAGCAGGCTTTTGAGCATGGGCATGCGGTAAGGGGGCAGTTCCATGACAAACGGGGCATCTTCTCCTTTGAAAAAGAGGGACCGCAGTATCCGTCCGGAAACAATGGCAATGACAATCCCTGCAGCATAAAGACCGAAAATGACTGTGCCGGCCCTGTGGGCGAAAAAACTCCCTGCCAGTACAATATACACCGGCAGCCGGGCAGAACAGGACATGAACGGGGTCATCAGAATGGTAAGAATCCGGTCCTTCTGGTGCTCCAGGGTCCTTGCAGCCATGATGGCAGGCACATTGCAACCAAATCCCATGAGCATGGGAATAAAGGATTTGCCATGGAGCCCTGCCGTATGCATGACCCGGTCCATGAGAAAGGCTGCCCTGGCCATGTAGCCGGTATCTTCAAACAGGGCAATGCAGAAAAACAGAATCAGGATATTGGGAAGAAATACAATCACCGATCCGATGCCTGCTACAATGCCGTCCAAAAGCATGGATTTGAAAAGGGATGCCGGCAGGAGACGGTCCAGCCATGTGGTCAAAAAACCCACTCCCGACTCAATCCAGGCCATGGGATAAGCCCCCAGGGTAAAGGTGGTCTGGAACATGGCCCAGATGAAAAAAATAAAGACCGGGATGCCCAGAAACCGGTCTGTTAAAACCAGATCAATGTTCCGGGATATATCAATGCGCTTTTTGGCTGTATTGGTGACGGTTTCCCTGATTATGCCGGCTATCACCCCGTACCGGTCTTCGGTGAGCACAATCTCAAAATCATCCTGGAACAGATCACATACCCGTTTGCGGCAGTTTTCTGCCGCATCGATGATCTTTCGCCCCTCCCGGGGCAGGCTGTCCAGGATCTTTTGTTTTTCTATGGCATCATCTTCCAGCAGTTTGATGGCATGCCAGCGGGCCAGGGTGTCGTTTTCCGTTGTCCGGGCCTCAGAAATCAGGGTTTCCACCTGGTTGATGCATGCCTCTGTCTCATTGCCATACCGGATAATCCGGGATTTTTTTCCTTTTTCAAAGGCCAGACTTTCGGCAATTGCCGCTTCAATCAGCTGTTCTGTGCCCTTGTTTTTATTTCCCACGGTGAATACCACCGGCACGTCCAGCAGGGCGGATAATTTTTTTCCATTGATGCGAATCCCTCTGGCCTGGGCCATGTCTGCCATGTTCAACACAAAGAGTACCGGACACCCAAGCTCCATGATCTGCAGGGCCAGAAAAAGGCTTCTTTCCAGATTGGATGCATCAATGATGCTGATCACGATATCCGGGTTTCCCTGGAGAATAAAATCCCGGGTGGTTATTTCTTCAATGGAAAACGGGGTCAGGCTGTAGGTGCCGGGAAGATCCACCACCCGCAAAGAATATTGCCGGAACTTGAGAAATCCCTCTTTTTTTTCAATGGTGACCCCGGGCCAGTTACCCACCTTCTGGCGGGCACCTGTCAGGTTGTTGAAAATGGTTGTTTTGCCGCAATTGGGATTTCCCGCCAGGGCAATGGTCAAGTCCTGTTTCATTTTCGGCTGTCCCGGGTTGTTACGTTTTCAAGCAGGATATGGGCTGCTTCCTCCACCCGCAAGGAGATATGATAGCCTTTGACTACCAGCTCTATGGGGTCCTTGAGGGGGGCATATTTTTCCACATAGACCCTTGTTCCCCGGTTGATTCCCATCTCCAGCAGGCGCCGGCGCAGGTTGCTTTCACCGGAAACCCGCACAATGGTGCCCTCCTGTCCGGCTTTCATGTCACACAACAATACCCGGACGGTTTCAGGCCCAAAAGAGATATCTGCTGTCCCATTCTTATGCGGGTCCGGTGAGGCGCCAACAGGTTCCACCCAAATTTTCTGGGCCATACCGCTGCCGATGACCAAGCGGGTATCACCTGCTGCAATTACCACCTGCCCGCCGAATCCATTGGATACCACTTCAATTTCATCCCCTGTTTTCAGTCCCATGGAAGAGATGCGTAAATGCATTTTTTTGCCGGCGTCCAGCTGTTTTACCTTGAGCCGCTCTCCCTGTCTGGCTTTGTGCAACGGGACCAGTTTTTGTCTTTTGGCCATGCAGGCAGCACACAGGCCATATATTTCCATGCGGTGCTGGAGCATATGAAACCCATAGGCCTGGGCAATTTTTTTTTGCTGTTTTTCCAGAACCTCATCTTTGAATTCCAGAATGGTGCCGCATTTGGTGCAGATCATATGGTCATGGTGAACACCGATATGCCGGTGTTCGTAAAGGGTTTCTTCCTGATCGAATTCCACTTTGGTGGCAAATCCGAACCGGCACAGATGTTCCATGGAAGAAACCACAAAATCACCATCCAGAAGCTTTCCCTCTTTTTCCAACTGCCGCAGTATGTCTGCCTTGGTCACATGGTGATCCAGCTGTAAAAAAGCGTCAAGCACCTGAAACCGCTCATCAAACCGATCCAGCCCCTGTTCCTGAAACAACCGGATAAACTGTTTTTTTTCCTGCTCATGGGTATTGATCATGGTATTTTATCCTGTAAAAATAACACACTAAGATATGATAGCTGCCCCTGTCTGTCAAGGCAGGATTCGCTCTGAATATCTGCTACA
>JAABSB010000061.1 GCA_011390615.1 Desulfotignum sp.
CCCAGCCATTCTTTTACATACCGCGGATGAAGCCCGGCTGCCCGGGCCAAAGCGGAACAGGATACCGGCTGCTCCATGTCCGCCATCACATCGAAAATTTTCAGTTGATACCCCAAAGCCAGCGCCAGATTCAACGCCCCGTGATTGAGAATATCGGTTAATCTGTTGCCGAATGCCTCCTGTTTTTCCTGATCCATTGTCTTTTTGTCCCCCTGTCCTCCCGGTAAGAATTGTTCATTGCCTGATTTTCATTGCAGTACATAGAACGGATCATCTGGTCTATTCTGTCTGGCCGGCATCCCATTTTCCCTGAACTCTTAAGTCTTCTATGACGGCGGCGGCTTTTTCCATGAGGCGGATCTTGTCCACCTTGGTGCTCCGGGTCAACGGGAATTCTTCATCACTGGGCCAGATCTCCACATGCAGCGGCCGCTTGTAGGCGGCAATGGACTTGCAATGGGCAAGAACTGCCTCAGATGTCAGGTCCCGGCCTTTTTTGGGCCGGACAAAGGCAAAGATGCCTTCGTCAAACAGATAATGTTTCATGCCCATGACATCCACCACATCCACGCCGTCCATGGCCGCGATATGGTCTTCCACCTCGCCGGGAAAGACATTGTACCCCTTCTGCTTGATCATGAATTTTTTCCGGCCGGATAAATACAATGCCCGGTACCCGTCCATCTGTTTGAAATATCCCAGATCCCCGGTATACAGGATGCCTTCTTTGGACACGGCCTTTCGGGTCTCCTCGGGCTGGTTAAAATACCCTAAAAATACAATGGGCGGGTGGTAGCAGATTTCCCCCACCTCATTGTCGGAAACTTCATCACCGGCAGATCCGTCTTCCTGCATGGGAAGCCGGACCGTAACCTTTGCCAGGTCGTCAAAGGCTTGTCCCACCTGTCCTGCCATCTCTTCCAAAGGGATGCCCGGCGGGGTAAAGGTGGCAAACCCTGCATTCTCCGTCATGCCAAGCCCAGTGCCGAACCGCGGGGCCATGCCGGCAAGGCGTTCTAAAAATTTGGTGTCCACGGCAGATCCGGCATAGGCCACAAACTCCAGGCTGGACAGGTCAAAGTTGTCATATTCCGGCAGGTTCCAGAGCATGCGGAACATGGTGGGGATCTGGCCCATGGCCGTGACCTTGTGGCGTTCAATTGCTTCAAGGCTGGCCTTTGTGTCAAATATCCGCAGCAGGACCGCCTTGCCGCCCAGGTACATGGTGGTCATAAAGGTTTCGGTCACACAGCCCACATGGCTTGGGGGCAGGTTGACCAGGCAGATGAAACCGTCATCCCCGGGTTCATTGCCAAATCCCCTGGCCAGAATCTGGTTCTGGACAATGATGTTTTCATGGCAGAGGACAGCGGGTTTGGGTTCGCCCGTGGTGCCCGTGGTATAGATAATCAGGGCCGGGGTCCTTGTTTCCACCTGTTCATAGGCTTTTTTCAGGCGCCCTGTAAAAAGATCCACAAGCTTCAGCCAGACCAGTCGTTTTTTGTCCAGGAGGGCTGTGATGCCGACGGCATTATCAATAATATCACCCGGAGCCGGGTCCGGCGTGAACTGGACCAGGTGTTGGACACCAGGGCATCCCTTTTGAACGGCTTGTCCTATTTTCCTGAAATCTTTCACCGGTGTGTTGCCCAGAAAGAAAAAGGCCCTGGGCGCAATTTTGTTGATGTCCCTCACCACTTCGGCCTCGGTCAGCCGGACATCCAAAGGGGCGATGATGGCCCCGATTTTAAAACAGGCATACATGAGCATCAGGTGCTCGGGTACCAGGACCAGCTGGGTGGCCACCCGGTCGCCTTTCTGGATGCCCATGTCCAGCAGTTTTAAGGCAAAAAAATCAATCAAAGACAAAAACTTTTTATAGGTGATTTCCCGGTTATCCTCATGCTGGATCATGGCAACATGGTCTGGCCGTAATTGCGCCCATTTTTCAACGTAATCGTTTACCCTTGCAAGCCGCTGGCTCATTCTGACTCCTTTTTTATTTTAAGGTATCCGGACCGGATGGCTCGTTTATTCTCTGCGTTGACCACCTCAAAAAACAGGTCCTGGTGCCGGGGATAATCCTTTGATCCAAGACAGCAGATTTCAATGTCTGTGCCGGGTTTGACCATGCCGGAAAATTTGCAGGCAATCTCCTGAACCCTTGTGGGATCTTTTCCTGCTTCCCTTTGGATCAGTTCTTTGACAGCACAGGCCAAAGTGGCGGTTCCCTGGAGGATAATCCCGGGCAGTCCCACACTTTTTGCAAATTTTGGCGAGGTATGAATGGGAAATGCAATATTGGTACACCCGTCATATACATAGGGAAGCCAGGGTGCAATTTTTTTTTGGCAGGCCCAGACCGGGGCGGCAAGGGGGGCAGGCTCCGGTGTTACAGGCAGGTCCTGCCGTCCTTTTTCTCCTAAGCATTCCACGCCCCGGAGCATGGCCCCGATATATTCGGTAAAGACAGGTTTGTTCTCAGCGTCATTGGCAATCAATTCAATGACGGCATGGGTTCCGGCCCGGTGGGGAAGGATGGCGGCTATCTGCCCTGTCAGGCACACCTCATCCCCCGGCCGGATCAACCGGTGGACAATGAGGTGTTCGGTATAATGGACCTGGGTGAACAGCAGTTCTATGGGAAAATCCTTTGATGCAATGAAATCCCCCAGGCTGCTGAGGATGGGCCAGGTCACGGCCACGGGAAAGACGGGCGGGGCAAATATCCCCTGCCCGGTTCTGTCATCAAAATAAAGGGGGAGGTCCTCGGCGATTGCCGCGGCAAAATTGGTGGTGTCCCGCCAGGTGATGCGTGCCTTGTGCGGCTTCAGCCGGATGCCGGCCAGTTCGCTGTCCAGTTCCATATACCAATGCTCCACTGAAAGGGTTTACAGATAAAGAAGTAAGAGGTGTCCATGGGGATAGCTAAACCATAGTTTGGTTTATTTGTCAAAAAAGAAAACCATGGTTTTTTTATGGGCAGACCGGCTGTCCACCGGCAACATTCTGATAACACCCGGATCTGACAGTTCATCGCAGTATGTGTCATGGCATTCAAACCTGTGCGGCAAATGGCATTACTATATGCGAACGCCCTGACACCAGGTATAAATTTCTTGCATTTTCCATGTGTTTCAGGTAGGTTATGCCTCTTGATTTTTCCTTGGGAGAAGGGGTTTCACAATGCCGGTGGTATGTTTGAATAATATTTCCAAGTCCTTTGGCAGCCAGAAGGTGATTGACAACCTGTGTCTGGATATTTTCAAAGGTGAATTTTTGACACTCCTGGGCCCGTCAGGATGCGGCAAAACCACTGTTCTGCGCCTGATTGCAGGGCTTGAAACCTGTGACAGCGGCACCATTCTCATCAACGGCAGAGACCAGTCCCGCCTGCCTGCCTGCGACCGGGATGTCAATACCGTGTTTCAGAGCTATGCATTGTTTCCCCACATGAACGTTTTTAACAACATCGCCTTTGGATTAAAGCTCAAAAAAATCCCGGCCCGGCAGATCCGGGACCGGGTAATGGAAACCCTGGCACTGGTAAAGCTGGAAGGTATGGACAACCGGCCCATCAGCCGGCTGTCAGGGGGCCAGCAGCAGCGGGTGGCCATAGCCAGAGCCATTGTAAACCAGCCGTTGATCCTTCTGCTGGACGAACCCTTAAGCGCCCTTGACTACAAACTGCGCAAGCAGATGCGCCTGGATCTGCGCCATCTCCACCAAAAACTTGGCATCACCTTTGTATTTGTCACCCATGACCAGGAAGAAGCCCTCACCCTTTCGGACCGGGTGGTGGTGATGCACAACGGGAGTATCCAGCAGACAGGCTCCCCCAAAGAGATCTATGAGACCCCGGTGAACCTGTTTGTGGCCAATTTTGTGGGAGAAAGCAATATATTCGATGCCAGGGTGACCAGCACCATGGGGCCGGACATTGAGATCCAGATCCAGGGGATTTCAAAGACTGTCCAGAACCGCCGCGGTTTCAAAAAAGACCAGGCGGTCAAGGTGCTGCTGCGGCCCGAGGACATGACTGTGGAACGTACCAAAGACCAGTGTCCTAAAGGATTTCTGCCAGGTCAGGTAAAAGAGATGATTTATAAGGGAACCACCGTGGACCTGATCATCCGCCTGGACAATGGACAGGATATTTTTGTTACAGAATTTTTTAATGAAGACGACCAGGATATTTTTTATGATGTCAACGAACGGGTCTGTGTTTCCTGGATAAAAGGCTGGGAGGTGACCCTGCCTTATGAATGAGAAACAGGGATTCAAATTCTTTGCCGTTTTTTTAAACATGACATGGTTTGCCCTGTTTGTCCTGGCACCCGGCCTCATGGTGGTGGGCATCAGTTTTCTGACCCGCGACATCAGCACCTTTTTCACCTGGCCCCTTACCCTGGACCATTACCGGGAACTTGTGGATCCGGTATATGCAAAAGTCCTGGGAAATTCTCTGGTGTATTCGTTCAACACCACCCTTTTGTGCCTGGGTATCGGCTATCCATTTGCCTGGTTTCTGTCCCGGGCTCCCAGACACCGGCGCCCGCTGCTGCTCATGATGGTGATCATCCCCTTCTGGACATCCTCATTGATCAGGACCTATGCCCTGGTGATTCTGATGAAAGCCAACGGCATCATCAATACCGTTCTTTTGGCAGCCGGCCTTGTGTCAGAACCGGTTTCCATGCTGTACACGGATGCTGCCGTGTATGTGGGACTGGTGTATTCTCTTTTGCCTTTCATGATCCTGCCATTGTATGCCGTGCTGGAAAAAATGGATATCCGGCTGATGGAGGCGGCCCGGGACCTGGGGGCCAAAAGTCTCCAGGTGTTTTTGCATGTGGTACTGCCTTTGTCTTTACCCGGTGTCATGGCCGGGTGTATCATGGTGTTTTTACCGGCCATGGGGCTGTTTTACATCCCGGATCTCCTGGGTGGCGCCAAAACCATGCTGGTGGGAAACTTCATTAAAAATCAGTTTCTCACCGCCGGCAACTGGCCCTTTGGATCTGCTGCCAGTGTTTTTCTGCTGATGCTCATGGTGGTGATGCTGGGGGTCTATTTTTTCATATCCAGCCGGTTTAACCGGAGCCAGGAATCATGAAGCGCTGGATAGGCATATCCTGGGTATCATGCGTGTTTGCCTTTCTGTACGGTCCGCTGCTGGTGCTGATGGTATTTTCCTTTAACCAGGCCCGGTATACCTCTGCCTGGCAGGGATTTTCTTTCACCTGGTATGCCAGTCTTCTGGAAAACCAGCACCTTCTGGATGCGTTTGTCAATTCTTTGACCGTGGCTTTTGTTTCCAGCCTGGCTGCAACCGCCATGGGCACCCTGGGGGCCTTTGCCGTTGCCTGGTACCGGTTTGCCGGCAAACAGCTTTTTTTCGGTCTGGTATATTCCGTGATGATGAGCCCTGATATTGTCATGGGCATCAGCCTGCTTATGCTCTTTGTGACCGCCGGCATCCACCCCGGTTTTTTTACGCTGCTGGTGGCGCATATCACCTTTTGTCTGCCTTTTGTCATTGTGCTGGTGCATGCCCGGATCGCAGGATTTGACCCGGCTGTTGTGGATGCGGCAAGGGATCTGGGGGCCAGAGAACATGAGGTGTTTTTTAAAATCGTTTTTCCCATGATTCTGCCGGCGGTGCTGGCGGGATGGCTGCTGAGCTTTACCTTGTCTCTGGATGATGTGATCATCAGTTTCTTTGTCACAGGACCGGGATTTGAAATCCTTCCCCTAAAGATCTATTCCATGGTAAAATTGGGAGTAACCCCTGAAGTCAATGCCCTGTGCACCATTTTGTTTGTATTAACCCTGGCAGCTGTTCTGGTTGCCCATTTTTTGATAAAGGAGAAAAAAAAATGAAAAAATGGACCGTCATTTTATGCCTGCTCCTGGTGCCTGCCCTGGCCTCTGCCGGAGACCGGACCCTTTTTGTGTACAACTGGACCGAATATATGCCTGATGAAGTGCTGACCGCTTTTGAGGAAAAAACCGGCATCAATGTTGTGTATTCCACCTATGACAGCAATGAATCCATGTATGCCAAGGTAAAGCTCACCCGGGGAAAAGGATATGATGTGGTGTTTCCCTCCACCTATTTTGTTCACAAAATGCGCAAGGAAGGACTGCTCAGCCCCATTGACCACACAAGTCTTGCCAACTTCAAGCACCTGGATCCTGTGCTTCTTGACAAGCCCTATGATCCCGGCAACACCTATTCCATTCCCTATGTATGGGGATCCACTGCCCTGGCCTATAACAAAGACCAGGTGGCGCCCGAAAAAATGCGGTCCTGGAAAGATCTGTGGCGACCTGAATTTAAAAACCGCCTGGTAATGAATGATGATGTGCGGGAGGTGCTGGGGGTCGGCCTTATCATCAACGGGTTTTCCGTGAACGACACTGATCCTGACCACATCAGGATGGCATATGAATCCATCCGGTCGCTCATGCCCAACATCCGGGTATTTTCAGGCGATTCCCCCAAACAGCCGCTGCTCAACCTGGAAGCCTGGGCCGGCATGGTCTGGAACGGGGAAGCCTATATGGCAGCCCAGGATTTTCCCGCCATCCAGTATGCCTACCCTGAAGAAGGGGCAATTTTCTGGGTGGATTCCATGGTGATTCCAAAAGAAGCCCGGAATAAAAAAGAAGCCCTGGCATTTATCGATTTTATTCTGGAACCTGAAAACGCCCTGCTGGTGTGTGAGTATATCGGATATGCCCCTGCCAACCGCACCGCAGTAAGCATGATGCCGGAAGAACTCAAAAACAATCCCACCATCTTTCCAGACCCTGAAGATGTAAAAAAAGGGGAATTCCAGACCGATGTGGGGGATGCCATCCTGGTTTATGAGCGTTACTGGGAGCGGCTCAAAACAGGATTATAAATGCTATGCATCAGCTGCGCCTGAAACTTAAGGTATGGGGAACCAGCAGTTGTTCGGGCTCATAGGACATTTTTGCCTGGCGCAGTCCCCTGATTCCCAAGTCCTGCTCCCGGTTGATATATTCGCATTTGTCCTGTAAAAACAAGGCGGTCTGCTGGTTGATGACCTGGGCCGCCCCTTTGAAATCAAAGTCTGATTTTTCAAACTGAACATTATAGGTAGAAGTATTCAAAGGGCTGAAAATGGAAAAAGCCACCATCTGGTTGTCCACCATGAGGGCCAGGCCTGCAAGTCCCAGGTCCTCATAGTTGTCAAAGGCTTTTTCCATGGCCATGAATTCCGCCTCCAGGGTATGGGAAAGCCCCCCCTGCCCGTACAGCAGATCCCGTGAAAAAACCCGGGCAGCATCCTGGTATTTCTTTGACAGCACCTGGATTTCATATGCGGGATACAGGCGCTCAAACTGTGAAATCAAATTTTTCTTCTTGTGAAGCTTGGCGCTGTTCAACTGGCACAAACTGTCAACAGCGTAGATGTATTCTGCATAATCGCGTTCCGGGGTTACAGAAAAATATTGGTCACAATCAGGATACTGGTCCAGGTAGCTGTCAGTAACCAGCCCTATACAGGGTTCCAGGCCGGTGAGCAGCAGTTCCCGGCATAGACCTGCCAGTTCCTCCGGCGGCAGCGGTTCCCCTAAAGGCATAAACGCGCACTGGTTCACCCCGTCATATATCACCAGTCGCCCCTTGTACAGCCGCCAGTTATACTGGTATGCCTCCTGCCAGCAGAAAAGATTGGCAAAATTGTATTCACAGGACATGGGCGCATATTTATCAATATAGATCTGCACCATCTGCCGGTCGGACAGTGCAAACATGCCAGCCGTTGGAAAAGAGATGGTCTGATTGAGGTCAAGAGAACAGTTTTCACTCCTGGTATACATATATTTTTAATCCTTTAATCTGTACGGGATATGTCCTGAAAGTTCCTGAAAACCCAGATTTTCATAAAATCTGCGGGTATCTGGTTCTCCTATCAGGCCAATCCAGTCCACACCATGGTCTTTAAGACCGGTGATCAGTTTTTTAATAATTTTTTTGCCGATACCCCTGCCCCGGTATTCCTGTAAAACAGCAACATCCTGAATATAAGCATCACTTGCCAGATCCGAAAGGGCCCTTCCCATGCCGATCATCTTTTTTCCACAAAAAGCGGCCACAAACAAAGCAGAATTTTCCACCACATGGTCTAAAAAATCGGGATGGTTTTCGCAGGTTTCATCCCACCACCCGGCATCCTTGTACAATGCCGTCAACGCCTTTTTTTCAGCTGTCTTGACAAAGGACAGGGTAACAGAAAATGCTGGATCATCACCCATGTTAAAATGCTTCCATCAGGGATATGAACCGCTGTTTTTCCGTGTGGCAGGGAAAATTGCGCTGTTGCAGTTTTTTAATCATTGCCTGCACATTGAACCGTAAAAAAGGGTTTACCAGCAGTTCCTCTTTCAGTGTGGACACCACCAGGTCAGGGTCATATTTTTTGCGATACTGCTGAATATCCTGGTTGTCAGGATCGATGGCTTCGGCTATTTCCAGTGATTCTGCCACATAATCGTGGCCGGAAAAAATTTTTGTATTGCCGTCAAGTGCCGTAAGTTTTTTCAAAGAATGGTAAAACGCCTCCAGATCTCCTGAAAAACAATTTCCCACAGTACCATTGAAAAGGGTATCTCCGGTCACCAGAAAATCATCAGCTGCAAAACACACTGACTCACGGGTGTGTCCCGGGGTGGTCAAAACTTTTAATGCCTCTCTGCCCACCTGAATTTTCTGGTTGTCTGCAAAATCCCTGCAGTCCAGAAAAACAGCCCCGGTTTTTTCCAGCAGCCGGTCATTGCCGCTGATATGATCATGGTGCAGATGGGTGTTTGTGATATATGCTATGGTAATATTTTTTTTTTGGGCAAAATCCGTCATGTTTGCGACAGCACCTGCATCAATGGCTATACCCGTGTTCTCTGAAAAAACCAGGTACCCCAGATTGTCTGCACTGTATCTAAACTGCTGAATCTGCATCATCCTCCTCGTCTTCCTCATCAAAGGTTCCCATATCCACCCTGTGCGGCTTTATGCCGTCCTCAAATTTGTCCACATAGATATCATCAAGCTCATCTTCATCCACGGCTGTATCCAGAAATTCATCTTCCGGCAGATCTCCCAGGTCGTATTCTTCAAAAATCGCCCCCACGGCATCCCGCAAATTCCGCTCAAAACTTTCGGCATAATCACCGTCCGGGTCTGCAAAAAATTCATACGCTTCATCATGTTCTTCCAAAAGATCCAGCAGTTCCGATGCAACAGCGCTCTGGTCATCCATATCCTCGCTGTATGAATCCACAATTTCAGTGAAAAGATCATACAACCCGAACGCATCTACGGCATCACTTATTGTCATCCATTTTGCCATAATACCCCCCTCCCTTAAATGCGCTTCACATTGGTCATGTGAATAATGTAATTATCATAACAATAAAACCAATTGTGTCAAATGTCAGATGTTTTTTTGGGGATGGCAATGGTGAATTCAGTAAATTCGCCTGGAATGGAATCAATATGAATAACCCCCTGGTGTTTTTTTACAGAACGCTGGGCGATGAAAAGCCCGAGACCTGTACCCTTGTTACCCTTATCTGAATAAAACAGGGAAAACACCTCTTTGTGATATTTTCTGTCCAGACCTTTCCCATTGTCCCGGATTTTGAACAGGGTCTGGTTCCGGGTAAAATCAACCTGTATACGGATTTTCAAATCGTTTTTTTGATTTTTTACACTGACACAGGCATCCACGGCATTTTCCAGGACTGCCAGGCAGGCGGCAAACATGACGGTCCGGTCCATGATGACCAGGACATCAGAACTGGGCCTGGGAATATCCAGCTCCAGGCCGATATTCTCCTTTTTCATTCGGGGATCCATGGTTGTAACCAGTTCCTGGATAAAATCAAACACAGAGACCGGCTCCATGGCCAGGGGGCGGTCCTTGGAATGAAACAAAATATCCAGAACCATGTGCCGGATACTGGAGATTTTTTCTTTTATAATGTCCCATCCGTCGGAGATCAGGGCAAAGCTCTGCTTTTCCAGACCGGACCTGATGAGGTAGTCACCGCCGTCCAGTCCGGTGAGCATGCCTTTGATGCCGTGGGAAATAGAAGAGATGTGCAGCCCCAAAGCTGCCAGATGGTCCTGGAGCTGGTGGATCACCGTGACATCGGTGGACATTTCCATGACATGGCTGATATGGCCCCTGTCATCCAAAATGGCTGAGGTCTGGATGAAAAAATTGCGGGTGCTGCCGTCTTTGATGGTCACATCCATTTCTGTGGTATGGGACCTGCCGTCTGCAAAGGTCTTTTTTACCGGGCAGTCATCACAGGGGGCGGTGCGCTGCCTGTAAACCTGGTAGCAGCAGATGCCAGGGTCTTCTCCGAACTGTTCCTTGAACCGGTTGTTGGATTCGACAATGTGAAAATTTTTGTCCTGGATGGTGATAAAGGAAGGGGATTCATTGAAAAGCTGGATATAGCGCTTCTCCGATTCAGCCAGCCGCCTGGTTTTTTCGGCAACCAGATCTTCCAGGTTCCGGGTATATTTTTCCAGTTTCCGGCGGGTTGCAATTCTGTCGTTGGCACGCTTTAAAGCGATTTCAAGAATATCATTGTTAATGGGCTTGGTGATGAAATCCACGGCATCCATTTTCAGGCTTTCAATGGCAAGCTTCAGGTCCCCGTGGCCGGTGATCATGACCACCTCGATATCTTTATATGCCTGTTTAATGGATTTGAGCAGTGCAATGCCGTCCATGCCCGGCATTCTGATGTCCGTGAGCACAATATCAGGTACAATTTCATCTACAAGGACACGGCCGGTTTTGCCGTCTGCTGCCGTGTGCACCTCATATCCGGCATCAGCAAGGGTGATGCCCAGAACCTTACGGATCCCTGCCTCATCATCAACCAGCAGGATTTTTGTTGCCATGAATCACCATCCACAATCATCAGTTAACAGATACACCTGGTTATCACCTCCTTTAAATAGTCTGGATCAGCAGATTTTTCAACATAGTATTTTGGTTCAGGGATATTCAGGTCAGGATCTGTGTTGAGCATTTTCACATAATGGGAAAACGCTTTTTGGTTCACACCGGAAAAAACGATCAGGGGAATCTCCCTATAACCGGCATGGGTTTTTAACTCTTTGTACACCAGCCCGCCGCCTTTTTCCGGCATCATCACATCCAGAATAATCAGATCCACACGCTCTTTTGACAGGAGATCCAGTCCCTGTATCCCGTTCTGGGCCAGCACCGGAACATGCCCCAGGGATTTGACCATGGTCATCAGATAAAACCGCATATCCATTTCATCTTCCATGATCAGAACCTGCCTGGACCTTTTTTCTGTATCCTGTGCCATTTTAGCTTTTCTTCGGGCTATAATTTGTCCGGCCGGTTCACACTGGCAACAGGACAGGCAGAGCGCAGCACCACCTGCTCCACCGTAGAGCCGAACAGGGCATCGTCCGGGTCCAGCTCCCTTGTGTGATGTGCCATGACAATGAGATCTGCACTGGCTTCCCTGGCATATTTGAGCAGCTCCACATAAGGAACCCCTTCCCACACCGTAATCTCATAGTTATCAAAATTATCCATCAAAGACACGTAATGTTCCTGGATTTTGGTTTTGGCCTCTGCAATACGGGTTTCAATGGATTTTTGCCCCGGCGGAATGCCTGCCTGGGATACCTGGATATCAAGGGCGTGGAACAGATGCAGTTTGCACCCGATATGGCTGGCCATTTTATAGGCAAACTGGAATGCTGCCAGGGATGCTTTGGAAAAATCTGTGCCGAATATGATCTGGTTAAAATACCAGAAACAGGTCTCGCAGGGCCGGGAGATGATCAGTACCGGGCATTTGGCCCGTTGGGCCACCTTCTGCATGGTGGTGCCCACAATGCCCCGGAACCGTTCGGCAGCAGTATCATCCTGCCTGGCATGGGCCCCCATGATGATGCAGTCTGCATCCATATCCCTGGCCAGGCGCAGGATCTCCGTGGAAGGAATCCCGGCTTTGGCCGCATACACTGGTGTGGTGTATTTGTCAGCCAGGTCCCCATAGGTGGTCTGCATCTCCTGTTTGATCCATTCAACATAGTCGGGGCCAAGTTCTGCCTCCTGGCCTGTGGCATAAGATTTCACCCGCTGGCTGGCACCCCGGGAGGGCTCTCCGAATACATGAAACAAGGTCAGTTCGGCGTCATATTTCTGTGCCAGTTCAAAGGCGATTTTTGCTGCTGCATCACAGGCAGGGGATGCATTTGTGGCAAAGAGTATTTTTTTAAACATAACTTACCTCCTTATGGTACATTGAATCGGGTTAAAGCAAAAAGACAGGTCCCAGGCAATCCCTTCCACCAGTTCAAATAATGAATAATAGGTATCATAGGTAAACATGTCCTGGCCATCCCCAAAAATCACATGTTCCAGTTTTCCCAGGGTCAGTTCATGGTTTACCAGGGTTTCCACGGAGAAAAACTTGAGCAGAATCTTTTTTTCATCCTGAATGCCTTTCAGGCTGTTGTAAATCTCCACTCTGGGAATGCCTGGAAAACCTTTCATCGCAATGGTCTTATAAAACACAAGTTTCTGGATATCTTGGGATACATATGCATTGGCCCCGGCAGCACCGGCAATTTTGAGCAGGGGTTCCAGATAATCAGACAACCTGATAAGATCCGGGTATTGCCCGGCCATTTTAAAAAAAGACCCCAATGTGACACCTTTTTCCAGGCAGATGGTGTTGGACAGCAGCGGCAGAATGTCTGCTGCAATTTTTTTGTCTTTTTTATAAATCCAGCCGTCAGGCATCAGGGTAATGGACTCCATCCAAATCTCCTCTGGCAGTATTTTTCAGGATAAGGGCAGCTGGATCCAGAATTTGGATCCTTTTCCTTCCCGGGTTGTAAAGCCGATTTTGCCCTTATGTTCTTCAACGATTTTTTTGGTGGTCATGAGGCCGAATCCAGTGCCCCGTGTGCCCTTTGTGGTAATAAAATCCGTAAAAACAGTCTGCTGGATGGTTTTGTTCATGCCCATACCATTGTCCTGGACCTGGTACAAAACGGTATTGTCTTTTTGCTGTACAAATATATGCACCTGCCTGGAATGTTCAGGTGCACTATTTGTATCAAAGGCATCCAAGGCATTGGTAGTCAGATTAAATATACAGGTATGGATGGCACCCGGATCCATCATAACACGGAGATCTTCTTTTCCCAAAAGGGTTACTTTCAGGTCAATGCCCATCTGTTCTGCCTGGAGACCCAGCAGGGGTTTAATCTCTTTCACCGGTTGATCCGGATGGGTGGAGGCGAGGTCCAGGCGGCTGGTTTTGGCATAGTTGAGCAAATCCATAGACAGGTTGGTGATCTTGTCGATATTTTTTTTCATCATCTCCCAGCCTTTGACCAGGTATTCCCTGTTCTCGTTTTCAATACCCTGCTCAAGGATAAAAGAGGATCCCTTTAGGCCGCCTGCAATGTTTTTTATCACATGGGACATGCCGGCGATGGTCTGGCCGATGGTGCTCAGGGTTTTTGATTCATCAATGGCACGATCCTTTTCTTTGATCATATGTTCCAGGTCGGTCATATAGCTGCGGATACGTCTGTTGATGGAAATGCGGTCCACCGCCTTTTTTACGGCGGTTTCTATTTCAGCCGCATCAATTGGTTTGGTGATAAAATCAGCGGCCTCATACTGCAGGCTTTTAACGGCCAGATCCATATCTCCGTGACCGGTGATCATGATCACTTCTGTTTCAGGGCTGGCCTCCTTGATTTGTTTCAAAAGTTCAATGCCGTCAATGCCCGGCATCTTGATATCAGTGATCACAATTTCCGGATGTTTTTCAAAAAACAGTTTTAATCCGGCATCTCCATCTGATGCCGGCCATACCGTGAACCCTGCATGGGTCAGTGTGATGGTGAGTACCTTGCGGATGCCGGGTTCATCATCCACCAGCAGAATGTTATAGGTATGGGTATCCTGGTTCATTTGTTCTCATTTTCCCTGAAATTGAACACGATGACAAAGGTGGCTCCCCCGTCTTTGTTGTTGTGAACACTGATGTCGCCGCCTGATTCCTGGATAATGCCGTAGGAGATGGACAGACCTAGCCCTGTGCCTTCTCCCACATCCTTGGTGGTAAAAAACGGTTCAAATATCTTGGCTATATTGGCTGAGGCGATGCCGGTGCCGGTGTCGCTGATCGCAACCCGGATTCTTTGCTTTTCCAGGGCCGTTGAAATACTGATCCGCCGCAGTATCTCCTGGTCGTCTCCGGCATTTTTTGCTTTGGCAACTATGGCATCCCTGGCATTGATGAGCAGGTTGATAAACACCTGTTCCAGACGGACTGGATCTGTATGAATAACCGGCAGATCTTTTGCCAGATCCCATGCAACAGCAATTTCCCGGAGTTTGAGTTGCTGGCTGAAAATGTCAAATGCCCGTTTGAGAACCTCATTGATGTGCACTTTTTCTTTTTTAAACACGGTTTTTCTGCCGAACAGCCGCATATGGCCGGTAATTTTTGCAGCCCGGTCCACATGGGATTCTATCTCCTCGGACAGGGTTTTAAGGATGGACCGATCAATCTGTTCATCAGATTCGACTTTTCTGGCAATAAACCCAGATGCCGTTTTGATGACCGACAGCGGCTGGTTGAGTTCATGTGCTACCCCTGTGGCCATCTCCCCCAAAGTGGCCATTTTGCCTGCCTGGATCAGCTGCTGTTCGGTTTCAACAGATCTGGTTATGTCAACTGTGGTAACAATGCGTACATTACGGCCGGCAAATTCCGCCGGCCTGATCCAGATGTTCACATAGATATGGTCATCATCCTTTTTCACATGCACACACCGCTCATGGAAAGGGGTATTGATATGGGTTTTCACCTGTTCATATTCCCGGAAAGAAGCAAACAAAATATCAAATGCCTTGCCTGTAAGATCGCTTTTGGCATATCCATACACGGTCTGGGCCGCATCATTGAGATCCAGAATGCACAGATTTTCCTTGTCCAGAATGAACACAGGATTGGGGATGTTCTTGAAAATGGCCTGGTATTTTTTTTCTGAAATCTGCACCTCTTCTTCCAGGCGCTTTCTGCGGCTGATGTCCAGACTCATTTCCATGGCTGCCACAACCTGACCGTTCTCATCTTTGAGCGGTGCTGTCTTTACAAACCAGTGTGCGGTTGTACCGTCTTTGTTGATGCCTGATTCTTCGCTGAAATGGGATTTTCCGTCCTGGAACGTTTTTTCCACCGGGCAGTTACTGCACTTGGTGTCCAGACCCTTGTAGGCGGCATAGCAGTGGTCCCCGTACCTGGGGTTGAACCGCCGGACAAATTCCTGGTTGAATTCCACCAGTTCATAGTTTCTGTTCTGGACCGTTATGGTACAGGGCACCTGTTCAAACAGATGCTGGTACATGTCTTTCTGCCGGTTCAGGGCCATCTGTTTTTCATGTATTTTTTCACCCATTTCATTGATAGCGCAGGAGAGCTGCTCGATCTCATCTGCCCAGAGTCTGTGTGGCTCTGCTTCACTGAAATCGCCGTCAGCAATCCGCTTTGTGTTTTCAACCAGATGGGTGATGGGCCGTGTCACCAGAAACAAGATAACAACACAAATGGTCACAGCCAGTGTAAGAAACAGAAAAACAGCACTCCAGGCGGACATTTTCTTGGCAGACGTAATCTTTTCCCGGATATTTTCCAAAGATACGATCACATCCATCGATCCCAGTTTAACCACATCTGACGGATGGTAGTGGCAGTCTGACGTGGCACAGGAGTCGGCATTTTTTACCGGATTGATCAGCCCCAGCAGCAGCTCACCGGTGTTAGACTCAAAAATGCGCACCCGGTCCTGGATATGGGTTTTCATGACCGGCGGGTCAGTATTGTGACAGATAGCGCAGGAAGCATGGTCTTTGCTTCTCTTCTGACCAAGCTCTTCCGGGTTATTGGAAAACCGGATCTGCCCCTGGCAGTTGAATACCCGTATTTCCTTGATATCATTATATTCCGCCATGGAATTGAGGATATCCTGCATGCCCTCGGTGGGGTTGTGCAGCATGGCAAACCAGGTGAGTTTCAATACCGAGTTGCAGAATTTGTCTACCTGGGATACGGCAGTATCAAGGAGCTGTTTTTCCCGGTATCTGCTACTGTAGTGGGTCCAGATAAAAATGGAGGAAAAAAGAACAATACCCACCGGTATAAGCAGTTTAAAGGCAAGCCCCCTGTTATATATGCTTCTTTTTTCCATATAATTCCATCAGGTTACGTTCACCTGCTTAGCACCTGCCTGACTTTTTCCAGGACCTCATCTGCATTAAAGGGCTTGGCAAAGAATCCTTCTGCCTTGGGTATGGAATGCTTGCGGCCGGAAAGACCGGATATGACAATCACCGGGGTTGTAAACCCTTTTTTGGATATTTTCCGGAAAAACCGGGGTCCCCATTCTTCGGGCATTTCCAGGTCCAGGGTGATCAGGTCGGGCTTCTGGGTTAAAAACACATCCATGGCCTGTTTGCCATCATCTGCTATACAGGTCTCATACCCGTTGTCCGTAAACAAGGCATCCAGATATCGGGTAATAGCAGGATCATCATCCACGATCATAATTTTTTTTGTCATGGTCCCTCCTTATTCATTGATGTGGCATTCACCACATAGAACAGGTCCTTTTCCCCTGTCAAAATGGCAGTCTCTGCACAAGTTATGATAGGCGGCTTCCAGGGGCATTTTGTTATCAGGCGCAGATGTGAGGCTGTGGCAGTCGGAACAGTAATAATCCTCGCTGCTTTCACCGGGCACCAGTTCACCCTCTTCATATACATGGTGACAGATACTGCAGTCATCATCCAGGTCCATGATGTGGTCATCATGGCTGAACACTGCCCCCGGCCTTCTGGGTGATTCAAATGCCCATGGATCCAGCCGTTCCACATACTGGTCCTCCTGGGCAAAAACAACCATCCACCCTGCTGCAGACATCAGCACCAGGACAATTGCGCATATGGTCCATTTTTTCATTTTATTTCCCCGGTGTATAAATTTTCTTTTCCATGGTTTCATAAATCAGATCTCCCAGGAATTTGATCTCCATTTTAAGGTCATAGTGGTGGATAATATCCTCCAGCCCGCTGTGGCAGTTGTGGCAGGGGGCGATGAGTACCTCGGCACCTGTGGCGGCCAGCTGCTCCGCCTTGTTTCTGTTGTTCACCATACGCTCGTTTTTGTAGGGAGGACCGCAGTTGATGACCCCGCCCCCGGCACCGCAGCAAAAGTTGTGCTCCCGGTTGGGCACCATGTCCACAAAATCCTCGCACACCATGTTCACCACTTCCCTGGCCTTGTCATGCAGCCCCCTGCCCCTGGACACATTGCAAGGGTCGTGCAGGGTGACTTTTTTCTTGTATTTTTCCTTGATGGTGATTCTGCCTTCCGTGAGCAGTTCATGGTAGAAAGCCAGGGCATGGACCACCTCAAAAGGCGGCATGACCCAGGAATTCCAGCGGTTGCCTATGTCATACACCGACCGGAATGCATGACCGCATTCCCCCATGACAATGCGCTTGACCCGCAGCTTTGCCGCGGTTTCAAAAAATGCCCGGGCAATCCTGCCGGAAATTTCATTGTCTCCGGTGTACATGGCCATGTTGCTGTTGTCCCATCCCGGGGTGGAGGGCATGGTCCAGTCTATCCCGGCGGCATGCATCATGGCGGCGGCCTGGTAAATCAGGCCTGCCTGGAACTTGGGTTCCGGTGCAATCACCGAGTACATGATATCAGCCCCCACCTTGTCCAGAGGGATCTCCAGGTTTTCAAATTCCTCTCTGGCATCTTCCTCCTGCCACTGCAGGGTGTCGATCCACTCATCATCTTTGACCCACATCTGGTTCAGGGTAACGGAATGCGAATTCACCGTATCCTGGATATACTGGGGGGTGATTTCCAGTTTGTGGCAGATGCGGCGCACCAGCAGCATCATATAGGCGATGTCAATGCCGAACGGGCAGTACATGGCACAGCGTTTGCACACATTGCATTCCAGATGGGATATGCGCACCGCCTGCCGCAAAAAATCTTTGGACACGTTTCCCTTTTTTGCCAGCATCTCCCA
>JAABSB010000062.1 GCA_011390615.1 Desulfotignum sp.
CTGCTGATATGCTCATTGCCGCAGGTGCGGAATATGTGATCATCGGCCATTCTGAAAGGCGCCAGTATTTTTTTGAAACAGATGAGATGGTGTGCAGAAAAATCAGCGCAGCCCTCTCAGGCGGGCTTAAGCCCGTTTTGTGCATCGGGGAGACAGAAACCCAGCGGGACCGGGGGGAAACATTTTTAACCCTTGACAAGCAAGTATCAGATGGGTTAAAAGGCTTTGGTCCGGAAGAATTACAGGACCTGGTTCTGGCTTATGAGCCGGTCTGGGCCATCGGCACGGGCAAAAGCGCAAGCGGGGAACAGGTGGAAGAGGTACACCAGTACCTGCGGTCCCTGTTGGAAAAGAAATTTTCTTTTGACCTGGCCCAAACCATCCGCATACTGTACGGCGGGTCGGTGAAACCGGAAAACATAAACGAACTGATGCGCATCACAGATGTTGACGGCGCCCTTGTGGGCGGAGCAAGCCTTGATGCGGACACGTTCACCAAAATTATAAAATTTGACAACACATTATGACAACACTTATTACTGCATTACATGTTACCGTCTGCATTCTGCTGATCCTGATTGTGCTGCTCCAGAGCGGCAAGGGAGCGGAAATGGGGGTTTCCATCGGCGGCGGCGGCAGCCAGACCCTGTTCGGGGCATCCGGTCCTGCCACCCTGTTGACCAAAATTACCACCGGCGTGGCCATTGTATTCATGGTAACCTCACTGACCCTGGCATATTTTTCCGGTCACAGGACAGAAAAGAGCATTATTACGTCAAACCCGGCCCCCATGCAGCAGTCAGCTGACCAGGCAGCCGAGTAACAAAAGGACATGTACGCCGAAGTGGTGGAATAGGTAGACACGCACGCTTGAGGGGCGTGTGGGGCGACCCGTGGGAGTTCAAATCTCCCCTTCGGCACCATTAATATACAGCCATGGACAGCAATGTTCATGGCTTTTTTATTTTTTTCAGGTATGGCATGCCGGAAGATTTCCGCAGAAACTGCTTCAGGTGCAAATTTTTCTATGTGACCTGGGATCCGCATCATCCCAATGGGTGCAGGGCCATGGGCTTTAAAACCCGGCAGCTGCCTTCCATGGTTGTGTTCCAGTCCTCGGGGGAACCCTGCCGCATGTTTGAAAAAAAAAACAAACCATCATAGGTTTTGCCTCTGTCTTGCATATTATTAAAATCAGCTTATAGTATTGTATTATGAAAACTGACAACACAATCCATGCCCAGGATCCCAAAAAAATAGAAAAAGAGCTGGGGGAATTTCTCAATAAAAAATTCGGCGGCAGTGTCCGGATAATTTCCCCCTCCATCCAGCCCCGGGAAAAAGCGATTTCAGGAAAACCACCTGAAAAAGACAAAAAAAGGCTGATAGATTTCAATATCAAACCGGCAGAACTTATCGCCTACCTTGACCAGTATGTGGTGCGCCAGGAAAGGGCCAAATCTGTTCTGGCCACCAAGATCTGCACCCATTTCAACCGTATCCGCCATGAAGAAACCCGGGAGGGAAAAGGAGCAAAAATCACCGGGAACATTAAATCCAACATCCTGATGCTGGGTCCCACAGGTATTGGCAAAACCTATCTGATACGGCTCATTGCAAAAAAAATCGGGGTACCCTTTGTCAAGGCAGATGCCACCAAATTCTCAGAAACAGGTTATGTGGGCGGGGATGTGGAAGACCTGATCCGTGATCTGGTCAAGGAGGCTGATGATGATATTGCTCTGGCGGAATGCGGCATTGTGTATGTGGATGAAATTGACAAGATTGCAGCCAGTCCCAACGTGATCGGTGCCCAGGTTTCCAGAACCGGTGTACAGCGGGCGTTGCTCAAACCCATGGAGGAAACAGAGGTTGACCTGAAAGTCCCCCATGACCCTGTGTCCATGATGCAGGAACTGGAAGCTTTCCAGAGAACCGGGAAACGCGTCAGCCGGAAGGTCAACACCGCCAATATCCTGTTCATCCTCAGCGGGGCTTTTACCGGTCTCACCGACCTGATCAGACAGCGGCTGACAAAACAGACCATAGGCTTCAATTCCCAGGTCACGGCCCCGGGAAGTGACATGGAACTTTTACAGCAGACCCGTGCCGAAGACCTTGTAAAGTTCGGGTTTGAGTCTGAATTCATCGGCCGGGTGCCGGTGCGGTGTATCCTGAACACCCTGGAAGAAGCGGATCTGTATACCATTCTCAAGATGCCCAACAACCCTGTCATTCTCAGCAAGCGCCTGGATTTTGCCGCCTATGGCATTGACATTGCCTTTGAGGACGCAGCCTTGAAAATCCTTGCCCACAGAGCATTTAAAGAAAACACCGGCGCCAGGGGGCTGGTATCTGTTGTGGAGGATGCCCTGCTGCCCTTTGAGGAAAAACTGCCCTCCAGGGACATTTTCCGCCTTGTGGTAACCCCGAAAGTGCTGACAGAACCTGCAGCCATGCTGGCGGATATGCTGGCGGAAAAACCCGTACATGACTGGGAATCCGGTCATAAAAATGCACGGGAAAAAGAGATTCAGTACATCAACGCGCATATCAGGGAAAACTGGAAAACCCTGTCAATTGTTCATGGACTGACCCTTTCCCAGATCCGGTGTGACCTGGCAGCCAGATATTTCTGCACCCATGTCATGGAAATAGACGATGCCATCCGGCAGATAAAAAAATTTCATGATGCTGTCAAGGAGATCGAACTGGAGGTGTCCAAAAGTGCTGACCTGAATATTGTATTTGAAGAAGATGCCATTGATTTTCTCATGGCCCAGTTTATTGACCACAAAGCATCTTCTGAAGAAATTTTGTCCAAACTCTACCACGAATATTATGACGGGCTGAACCTGATCAAGGAAAAAACCGGGAAAAACCGTTTTTTTCTGTCAAAAGCAGATCTGATGGACAGTGAGGCCTATCTTAACGAACTTATCAAGAAAGAGATCACATGATTGGAATTTCAAAACTGTATTGCGCCACGGTTGAACCTTCGGACACCCTGCGCTATTCCCGGCATTCAGGGCAGCTTCCCTCCCATCTGCTCCAGTTTTCCATTGACAAGAAACCGGTGGTGGTCTGGAACATGACCCAGCGGTGCAATTTAAAATGTGTGCACTGCTATGCCAGATCTGAAGATATATCCTATGACAATGAGCTGACCCATGAACAGGCCCTGGCCATGATCGATGATCTGGCTGATTTCGGGGTGCCGGTGCTGCTGTTTTCCGGGGGAGAACCCCTGGTGCACCCGAAGCTTGTGGACTATGCCCGGTACGCCGTTCAAAAAGGCATGCGGGCGGTCATCTCCACCAACGGCACCCTTATCACCCGGGAAAAAGCCAAGATGCTCAAAGAGATCGGACTGTCCTATGTGGGGATCAGCCTTGACGGCCTAGAAGAAACCCATGACAGATTCAGAGGGGTCAAAGGGTCTTTTAAAAAGGCCATGCAGGCCATTGAAAACTGCCAGGAAGCCGGCATTAAGGTGGGTCTGCGGTTTACCATCAACAAGCGCAATGTCCAGGACATCCCCGGTATTTTTGACCTGCTGGAACAAAAAAATATCCCCCGGGCCTGTTTTTACCACCTGGTGTATTCAGGCAGGGGCTCTGAAATTGCCAGAGAAGACCTCTCCCATGAAGAAACCCGGAAGGTATTGGACCTGATCATGGACAGAACCCGCGATCTCCATGACAGAAATATGCCCAAGGAGATTCTCACGGTGGACAACCATGCAGACGGTCCGTATCTCTACCAGCGGCTGCTGGATGAAGACCCGGAACGTGCCGCCGAAGTGCTGGAGCTTCTGGAAATGAATGAAGGCAACAATTCCGGCCGGGGCATCGGGTGTATTTCCTGGGACGGGGAGGTGTATCCGGACCAGTTCTGGCGGGAAAAATCACTGGGCAACATCAAAGACCAGCCGTTTTCCAAAATCTGGACCGATGAATCCAATGCATTTTTAATGAAACTCAAAGAAAAAAAGAAACATGTCAAAGGCCGGTGTGCCCGGTGCCGGTGGCTGGATATCTGTGGGGGTAACTTTCGGGCCAGGGCGGAATCCGTGGCCAATGATCCCTGGGATGCCGACCCGGCCTGTTACCTCACAGACCAGGAAATCAAAAAGGAGAACTAAGATGCTGTTTCCCGATTACAGAGCCAGGCGGATGCGGGCCACTCCCAACTTCAGACGACTGATCCGCGAGACAAGTCTTTCCCAAGATGACCTGATCCTGCCGCTGTTTGCCGTGGAAGGCAGGGCAGTGAAAAAACCCATTGCATCCATGCCCGGGCATTTCCAGCTCTCAAAGGATTACCTGGTTGACCTGGCAAAACAGGCAAAAGATGTTGGTATTCCCGCCATTATCCTGTTCGGGGTGCCTGATAAAAAAGACCCCCTGGCCACCCGTGCCTATGCTGCTGACGGCATTGTCCAGAAAACGGTTGCCTGTATCAAGGATGCGGTGCCTGATCTTGCCGTGATAACCGATGTCTGTCTGTGCGGGTATACCGACCACGGCCACTGCGGGGTGGTGGAAAAAGGCATTATCGACAATGATGCATCCCTGGACCTGCTGGCCAGAACCGCCCTTTCCCATGTCAGGGCCGGGGCTGACATGGTGGCCCCGTCGGACATGATGGACGGCCGGGTGACCGAAATCCGTCAGGCCCTGGATGAGGAGGGATTTTCCCATGTTCCCATCATGTCCTATGCTGTCAAGTATGCATCTGCATTTTACGGCCCTTTCCGCCAGGCAGCAGCATCCGCCCCGCAGTTCGGGGACAGAAAAACATACCAGATGGATCCGGCCAATGCCGTGGAAGCCATCAGGGAAGCCACCATGGATATTGAAGAAGGGGCGGATATCATCATGGTAAAACCGGCCCTGGCCTATCTGGACATCATCCTGCGGCTCAAACAGGAAATTGATCTGCCCATTGCCGCCTACAATGTATCAGGGGAATACAGCATCATGAAGGCAGGAGAGATAATGGGGTGGGTGGATGCCAAAGAAATGGTAATGGAAACCCTGACTGCCATCAAGCGGGCCGGGGCTGACATGATTTTGACCTACTCCGCCATTGAAGCGGCAAAATATCTGGAGGACAGATGAATCACACCCTGCGCCTGGTGGCATGGGAAACAACCCGGCGCTGCAACCTGGCCTGCAAACACTGCCGGGCCGTGGCGGAAGACCATCCCTATGAAAATGAACTGGACACCAAAGAGGCATTTGCGCTTTTGGACCAGATCCGGGAGGTGGGCACCCCTATCATCATCCTCACAGGTGGAGAGCCTTTGCTGCGGGAAGATATTTTTGACATTGCCGCCTATGGCACAAAAATAGGATTGCGCATGGTCATGGCCCCCAACGGCACCCTGCTCACCGAAGAAAATGTCCAGAAACTCAAAGACAGCGGCATCAAGCGCATCAGTGTCAGCCTGGACGGTGCCGATGCCAGCACCCATGACAATTTCAGGGGCCTTGCCAACGCCTTTGATGATGCCCTCCGCGGCATTGCAATCGCAAGGGAGGCCGGCCTGGAATTTCAGATCAACACCACCATCACCAAGACCAATCTTGATGAAATTCCCAAAATTCTGAAGCTGGCAGAAGAGCTGGGAGCGGTGGCCCTGCATATTTTTCTGCTGGTTCCCACCGGCCGGGGTAAATACATTGTGGATTCAGCCATTGATGCCGAAGAATATGAACAGACCCTGAACTGGTTCTATGACCAGCAGGACAAGACATCCCTTCAGCTCAAGGCAACCTGTGCGCCCCATTACTACCGGATTCTGCGCCAGCGGGCCCATGCAGAGGGGAAAAAAGTCAGCTTTGCATCCCATGGCCTGGATGCCGTCACCAGAGGATGTCTTGCCGGCACCGGTTTCTGTTTTATCTCCCATGTGGGCCGGGTGCAGACCTGCGGGTTTCTGGATGTCACCTGCGGGGATATCCGGCAGCAGTCGTTTGCCGATGTCTGGGAAAAATCCCCTGTTTTCAATGAACTGAGGGATTTTTCAAAACTGGAAGACAAGTGCGGAATCTGTGAATACAAACAGGTGTGCGGCGGATGCCGGGCAAGGGCATATGAAGCCACCGGCAGTTATCTGGCTGAAGAGCCTTTGTGCTCTTATCAGCCCCGAAAAAAAAGCTGTTAACTGTTAGCTAATGGCATTCAGCACCAGGGTGATGGGACGGTCCTCTTCTGTTCTGCCCTTGCACCGCACCGGCCCCGGCTTGCGGAAATGGTCCTCTCCTGCATCTGCTGCCAGCCATTTTTCCCGGCAGGCCTTATAGACCTGGAAGGCATTGGAAGAAAGGTCCACCATGCTTTTTTCCATGACCAGCTCCAGCCTGCCTTTGCGTTCTTCCAGGTGCATGAGCCTGGCAATGGGAATGCCCATGGCTTCCCAGTTTTCAAATTCCTGCTCCAGATTTTTGATGGCCGCCATCTGGCCGGTGGCACCATTGGCAATGAGGTGATAGGCTGTCAATCCCAGATTATAGGTGTAATGGCAGTCAAAGGCGGTAGGATCCCCTCCCCGGCCGTCATATCCAAAAAAATGTGTCTGGATCTTGAAACCGGGTTCAGACCGGCGAAATATTTCTGTGACCGGGCCAGGTATCTCATTTTCCGGTACCAGAAGTTCCGCACTTACCAGCGCCTGTTTCAGGGTTTTCAGGGAGATGATTTTGGGTTTTACCAGCAGAAACGGGGCAGCCGGGTCTGTGAACAAAGCAGGGGCATATCTGTCCGGGTCCATATCCCTGGAGGCCATGAATGACCGGTAATAGGATTGTTCGATCCCCACCTTGTAAACCCCCTGCTCTTTTAACACCCCCAGGTAGTCTGTGACCATGTCCATGATGATTTTTTCAGTTCTCACCTGGGAGAACTGGAAATTGCCGTGAAGATCACGTTCCTTGAGCAGCCCTTCCTGGAAAAACTCCGGGAGCTGGTTGAAAAGTTCATCATCCCGCAGGTTCCATATGGGAAACCCGTTCCTGTCCAGCATGCCTTTACTGATGCGCCGCAGGTAATCCAGTTTTTCGTTCAAAGTGGGAAAAGAGCGGTGAAAATCCAGATCATGGATGGTGTTGTAATCTGCAATGATCTTGTTGAGCTTGATGATGAATATCTGGATTTCATTGATGGATTCCAAAATGCCTTCCGGAATGATCATCACCCCGTAATTTTTGCCGAATGCGGCCCTGCGCACGATGGCATCACAGATAATCCGGGACAGATGCCGCAGGGTGATGCCGTAGGCCGTATAATCGATTTCCCCTTTTTCTCCGGCTTTTTTAAGGCGCTCCGTATCCACGTATTCAGCCAGTTCTTCTCCGATGAACGCCAGGTTGGCATGGGTCTGGAGCGCTGCTTCCAGGGTCAGATGGCTGGCCACCCGTCCCATGACCTTGCACACATGCCAGTATTTTACATCTGATGCCGCATCCGAGGCCAGGTTGCTGATGTTCTGGGAAAAAGCCCGGGCAGCCGAGTGGAAGCCAAAAGATATGGCCAGCAGTTTGGTACCGTCATCACTTGCCACCTGGATATCGCCGTCAATGGTCTTGGGAACCCCGATGACGCGGATACCGGCAGATGAAAAATGCTGGGCCAGAAATGCGGCATTGGTGTTGGAGTCATCACCGCCGATGACCACCAGGCCCTCCAGACCCAGAGATTTACAGGTCTTCAGGGCCTGATCCATTTTCTGTCTGGTATCTATCTTGGTTCTCCCGGTTTTAATCATGGAAAACCCGCCCATATTTCTGTGGGCATCCACCATCTGCTGCGTTATCTCCACATACCGGGATTCCAGCAGTCCGTCTGATCCCAGGACAAAACCGAACAACCGGGAGTCTTTATTGCAGGCCTTGAGCTCGTCAAACAACCCGGCAATGACATTGTGTCCCCCTGGGGCAGGACCTCCGGAAAAAACCACGCCCAGGCTGCGTTTTTTATGATATTGTTTTTGGGTGGCCCCTGATATATCTGTATGCTTTGTCACCTTCTGTACCGGATTGTTGATGATGTCAGGCAGCAGTTTTCCAGCTTCCTTGTTTGCGGCAAACCGGTATTGTACCTGGTCAGACAACCGGGTATACACGGTATCAAAAATTTTTATGCGCTTTGGAACAAAGTTCCGCCTTTCTTTGGTTTCCGGATTGATATTTTCGGTCATTGTGCCTGTGACCGGATGCTGCAATATCTGTCTGCGCACATCTTCAGCGCCCATGCACTCTCCTTTAATTTTTTATGGTTTCAAACCGGTGTAAGGAAAGGATCAATATACCTGCACCTGGTTCCGGCCTTTCTCCTTGGCCTTGTACACGGCCACATCTGCTCTTTCAAACAGGTCCTGATGGGTTGTTTCTCCCTGTTTTACCTGGGAAACCCCGATACTCACGGTAATGCGCACGGTTTCCTGCTTATATAAAAATTCAATCTTTTCAATGGTCTGCCGGATTTTTTCCGCAACATTTCTGGCACCTGTTTCATCGGTCTCCGGCATGATCACAGTGAACTCCTCACCGCCATAGCGGGCCAGCATATCATTTGTGCGCAGCAAAGGCAGGGACCTCTGTATGATCTCCTTCAGGCAGCGGTCCCCGATGGCATGGCCGAACCGGTCATTTATGGTTTTGAACCTGTCCGCATCAATTATCAAAAGGGAAAAAGTGGTGCCATACCGCTTGAACCGTTCCATCTCTTCATGAATTTTCTTGTCATAGGCCCGGCGGTTATATGCCCCTGTCAACTGGTCCTGGTGCAGTTTTTTCTCCAGCTTTTCAGAGTAGCGGGTGGCTTCATCCAGTTCCTGGCGCAATTTTACAAAGCCGGTCTTGAAAATATGCTGGTTTTTTTCCGCTTTTTGGCGGATGGCCTGGTCTGTCATCTGCTTTCTGGAAAGGGCATTGTCAATGGATGCCAGACGCAGGGTAACCTGGCGCTTTAATTCCTCTAAGCTGTCTGTAACATCTGCTTCGGTCTGCAATTGATGCATTTCCTTTTGCAGCACGGTTTCAAACCCTTTGTTGGCGGCAGCCATGGAATGGGTATGTTCAAATGAATCAGCCAGTTTGGTTTCAATGTCCAGAATTTTTTCTACTATTTCCCGGATAAAGACCGTGACTTTTTCACGGTCTTTACTGGTATCGGAAATATACAAAAAAATCAGGTTGAAAATACTTTCCCGGATATCGGACATATCGCTGGTATCATCAGCCTTTCCCAGCATCTCCAGAATATTGTCCAGCCGGGGAACATATTTTTTTTCCAGAGTGGATCTCAGTTTGTTGAGCACCTCATGGTAATCTTCTTTGAATTTTTCAAAAAATTTGTCTGTGGATGGCTTTAAAAAGGAAGCCAGCATCCCTTTTTTCTTTTTCACCGGCACAGGCCCGATATCATCCTGGATCATTGCGGTTTTCAGCTGTTCAAACACATAGGCCATCTTTTCCGGGGATGCCTCTTTTTTAAAGGCCTGGCCCAGATTCTGACAGGCTTTTGAAAAAGCAGTATCCCCGGTTCCCACCACATCCAGGACGATGGGCATATACCTGCGGTACAACCGCTGGGTTTTTTCAAACCGCTCTTCCAGGGCATCCAGTTCCTTGATCAACCCATCCTTCTGGGACTGCAGCTTTTTGATCTGTTCCTGTATCAGGTCATCGTTTTCATCCGCTGGTATTTTCATGGCATATTCCTGGTCTATGGGTGTGAATGATCTATAATTTAGCGGTCTGTCCATGGAAAGTAAAGTATTTATGGTGCAAAATCCATTATGGCAAATATCCGGTTACCGGTTTCTTGGCTTGATTTGGCCCAGGGAAAAATGTAAAACAACCTTTACACCAACAGGACCAAAGGAGATACAAGCGTGGCTTTCAGCATATTCAAAAAAAAGGACAAAGAAATAAAAACTTCTGAAACCGGTATTTTCAACCGGTTGAAGTCCGGCCTGAGCAAGACCAGGCAGGTATTGAACACCGATATCAATGAACTTTTCACATCAGCCCGGAAAATCGACGATGCTCTGTTTGAAGAGCTCGAAGAACTGCTGATCACTTCTGATCTGGGCATGGACATCACCATGGAGATGATGTCAAGGATCAAAAAGCGGGCCAGCCGCCTGTCCAGTGCCGATCAGTTAAAGTCTGTACTCAAAGAAGAACTGGTGGCCCTGTTCCCTGAAATGCCGGATCCAAAAACAGCTTCTGCCATGACCAGACCCCATGTGATCATGGTAGTAGGGGTCAACGGCACCGGGAAAACCACCACCCTGGGAAAGCTTGCCACCCGTTTCACCCGCCAGGGGAATAGGGTGCTCATTGCCGCCGCCGACACCTTCCGGGCCGCAGCCATAGAACAGGTGGGAATCTGGGCAGAGCGGGCCGGTGCCTCCATTGTCAAACACAAACAGGGCGCAGATCCTGCAGCAGTGGCCTATGATGCAGTGGAAGCAGCCATGGCGAGAAATATTGATATCCTGCTCATTGACACGGCCGGCCGGCTGCATACCCAGAAGAATCTCATGGAGGAACTGAAAAAAATAACGCGCACCGTTGCCAGAAAAATGCCCGGGGCACCCCATGAGGTGCTCATGGTGCTGGACGCCACCACCGGGCAGAACGCCATCTCCCAGGCAAAGATATTTCATGAGGCTGTGCCTCTGACGCAACTGGCTTTGACAAAACTGGACGGCACAGCCAAGGGCGGCATTGTGGCTGCGGTTGCCTCCACCATGCATCTGCCCATAAGGTATATCGGTGTGGGGGAAAGCCTGGATGATCTTCAGGAATTTGAAGCGGTGCGGTTTGTCAATGCATTGTTTGATTAGCCCGGAATCAAACAATGCATTTATGATAAGTATTCGGATAATTTTACATTGATTTGATGTTTTTTAAACCACGAAGGACACGAAGAAACCCGTCCTTCGTGTCCTTCGTGCGCTTCATGGTAAAATAATTTGACCGCCCTGAAAGGAGCAACCGTGTTTGGCATTGAAAATTATGCAGGATTTGTGGCAGCAGCCGTTATTCTCAATCTGACCCCGGGGGCGGACACCATGTATATTCTCACCAGAAGCATTGCCCAGGGAAGCCGTGCCGGCCTTGTATCAGTGGCCGGCATCATGTCCGGATGCGTGGTTCATGTCCTGGCAGCTGCTTTTGGCCTGTCTTTGATCCTGTCCACATCTGCCCTTGCATTTTTCCTGGTGAAATGGGCCGGTGCCCTTTACCTGATTTTTCTGGGGATACGGGCGTTGATATCAACGACACCTGCATTTGAAACCCAAAACAGCCGATTTTCCGACAAAGACCTGGTCACCATTTACAAACAGGGGGTGATCACCAATGTGCTTAATCCCAAGGTTGCCCTGTTTTTTTTGTCATTTCTGCCCCAGTTCATCAATCCGGAAAATGCCAGAGGACCGCTGCCTTTTCTGGTTCTGGGGGGCACATTTTTGTTCACCGGCACCATCTGGTGCCTGATTCTGACGAAGGCGGCATCCCGCATGACACAAACCCTCCGGGAAAATGCACGTATCGGCAGCTGGATGCAGAAACTGTCAGGAATCGTTTTTATTGCATTCGGCCTGAAACTGGCCCTGGATAATGGATAGGTGTTATCTGGCAAAAAATAACGAAATATCGGCCCGCCCTGTAAGGATATCTAAAGCGCACTGTTGAAAAATTTCTGGCGCAGCCGTTCAAAATGTTTATTGATCCTGTCTCTTCTCACCTCACCAAGCTGTCTGGTGTTTTTGGTAACAATCAGATCCGACAGCTCACCAATTTCTTCTGCCATGCTTTTGACCTCCTCATTCCAGTCCCCTTTGTCCATGACAACATACCACAACCGGAAGGTCTGAATGTACAGCCGCTCGGTCACCTCTTTCAATACAGGATTGCCTGCTGCATCATGGATCATCTCCCTGATGGCAAAATCCACTTCTGCCAGGACTTTGCGGTTTTTATTGTCAATCAGGGCATCACAGGTGGTTTTCAGATCTTCGAGAATGTCCAGATGGATCTTACCCAGCCGGTCACCGGCCAGCTGGCTTTCAAACGGTTCGATTTCAAACCGCACCTGAAACACATTCATAATTTTACTGAATTCAATTTCCGTTACCATGCTGCCGGTCCTGGGAATAATTCTGACAAGCTGCTCCCATTCCAGGCGGTTGAGCACCTCCCGCACCGGTGACCGGCTGATGCCGAACTCCTCTCCCAACACTTTTTCGTTTAGAATCTGTCCGGGCTGATATTCCATGTACAGAATCCGGTTCCGCATAATTTCATAGATGGTGCTGTTCATAATTTTCTGCCCCCTGCAACGCTGTTGTAAGAAGACTGGCCGCATTTTTTGTGCAGTAATTAAAAAATTTTTGCCAGAAACTCAATAAAAAAAGCTTGACATGAAAATTCACGCACTGGTATACCACTAACAGGGTTTATAATATAAATAAAGGTATTTCTATAGAATTCTAATTTTTTTACAAGCGCTGGCGGGCGTTACAAATAATGTGATGGAGGACAATGACTGTTTATCACATCAAGAAAAAGACCCAGGCGTGGTATGGCGAATCCATCGGTATTCTGATCCTGGATGCTGCCTATCCCTGCATACCCGGTAATGTCGGTAATGCCAGCACCTTTCCTTTTCCAGTCCGGTATGAAAAAGTGGCCGGCGCATCCATAGACAGGCTGTTGAACCAGCAGGATCCGGAACTGGCAGAACCGTTTATCCAGGCTGCTGTACGGCTCCAGGAAAGCGGTGTCCGGGCAGTCACCGGTGCCTGCGGGTTCATGGCGCTTTTTCAGCAGCAGGTAGCCAAACGTCTTGATATCCCTGTTTTTCTTTCCAGTCTTTTGCAGATTCCGTTTATCCATCAGATAACCAATAAAAAAATCGGCATCATTACCGCCAACGCCGCCTGCCTCAAGTCTGAACATTTCACCTCGGTGGGTGTCTCACAAAACCTGCCCATGGCCATTGCAGGCATGGAAAATCAGGTGGAATTCAGGGACGCGGTGCTCAGGGAAAAGGGCAGCCTGGATTCTGGAAAAATCCAGAATGAAGTGGTGCAAGTAACAAAAGAACTGATACAAAAACATCCTGATACCGGCAGTATCCTTCTTGAATGCAGCGATCTACCTCCCTATGCCCATGCTGTCCAGTCGGCTGTAAACCTGCCGGTTTTTGATTTTTTTACCATGATCAACTACGTGCATTGCGCACTTGTGCGCAGCCCTTTTTCAGGATTCATGTAGCTGTGTTTTACCAGAATGTATAATTCAGGTTTCAAGAGCAGCATATATATGGTACACCATAATTTATGCTGATAATTTCATATTTAAGGAGGAAACATGCTGAAAAAAAGACTGTTTATTCGCGGACTGGCAATTTCACTCATCTGCGGGTTGATGCTGGTTACATCCCCACCGCAGGCGCAATCCAAGGACGAAGTATTTAAATGGCAGCCCTCTTCCTGGCTGCCCTCCGGTGTCACCTGGGACACCATCGGTTACGTGTCAAAAAAGGTGGAAAAAATGTCCAACGGCCGCCTGAGAATGACCCCCAGTTCCCCCGGGGCCATTGTACCTGTTGCTGAACAACTCAGTGCCGTGGGCATGGGAATCATGAAGGCCACATTCATCTGGCCGGGATATTTCCCTGGCGAGCTGCCGGTTGCATTCATGCACGGAGACTGTTTTGCCGCTCCCCAAACCATCGGCGAGCTGCGCTATCTTTATGAAACCTATGAAGACGGCAAAATCATGGACATTCTGCGCAAGGAATATGCCAAGCACGGGGTACACCTGGTGGGCAATATGTACTGGATCCTGGACAACCTCATGATTTCCAAAAAACCCATTAACGGTGTGGATGATATCAATGGGATGAAATTCAGGACATCTGAATTGATCGCTCTGCAGCTGGCTGATCTGGGCGCCGGCACCATCTGGGTTCCCGGGGATGAGATCTATACCATGCTGTCCACAGGCGCAGTGGATGCCATCACCTTTTCCCATGCAGCAGATATGGTGGACATGGGATTTCATGAAGTTACCAAATACTGGATTAAATATCCCAAAGCCGTAGGTCCTGCAGCAGATGCCCTGATTGTAAACCTCAAAGAATGGAACAAACTGCCGGATGACCTGAAGGCCATCCTGGAGACAGCAGTGGAAGCCGGTACAGCCAGGAACCATTACGAGGCTGAACGCAAAATAGCTGATGCATGGGAATACGTCGAAGGAAAAGGCATTGAGATCATCGAATGGTCTGAAAAGGATGCAAAAATTCTGGCAGGCAAGGCCAGAGAAGTGGTGCCGGAAAAATATCTGAAAGATCCCGCATTTGCTGAAATTTTCAGCATTGTTGACAAATGGGCCGTTGAAATGGGTTACTGGGACAAAAAGTAATTTTCCTCTGACAAAGGCAAAGGCCTTTCTGCAAAGACAGGAAGGCCTTTGCCGCATCTACATTTTTATCACAGACAAAAATAAAGAGGGGATAACGGATGAAACAGTTCCTGGCCGTGATTGACGGTATCAGCGAGTGGAGCGGAAGGCTGATCAGCTTTCTGATTGTTTTCATGATGGCGATCCTGCTGTATGAGGTTGCCATGCGGTTTGTGTTCAACGCCCCCACCAACTGGGCACACGAGTTGACGCTGCACCTGTTCGGTTTTTTGTCGGTGCTGGCCGGGGCATATGTGCTGCGGCATGACCAGCATGTAAAGATTGATATCATTTACAATTTTTTTCCGCCAAGAGGCAAGGCTATTATAGACTCCATCACTTATCTGGTTTTCTTTATGTTTGTGGGTGTGTTGCTCTGGCATGGAACAGCCATTGCCATGTGGTCCATAAAATTGGGACAGACGGTTTCTCCTTCCCCCTGGGGATCGCCTTTGTGGCCCACTAAGACCGCTCTGCCGGTGGCTGCCCTGCTCCTTCTTCTACAGGGAATCGCCCAGTTCATAAGGGTTCTCACCTTTGCAATTACTGGAAAGGAATTAAAATGACTGAATGGATCCCCATGGCGGTTTTAATCGCCGGCCTGATGCTGGGACTTATCTCCGGCTTTCCCATGTCTTTCACCCTGGCAGGCACCTCTGTTTTTGCCGCTTTTGTATTTTTCGGTGCGGACAGCCTGCCGTTCATCGCCACCAACATCTTCGGCATGATGTCCAACATGATTCTGGTTGCCCTGCCCCTGTTCATATTCATGGCATGTGTTCTGGAAAAATCAGATGTGGCCCATGATATGTACGGATTTATTCACCAGGTGCTGGGTCCCCTGCGGGGCGGCCTTGCCATGGGAACCGTGTTTATCTGCGCCATTATTGCAGCCATGTCCGGTGTCAGCACCACCGGGGTTGTCACCATGGGTATCATCGCTTTGCCCATCATGCTGCAGCAGCGGTATAACAAGAGCATTGCCATCGGCCCGATTCTGGCAGGGGGGGCGTTGGGCCTGCTGATTCCCCCCAGTGTGTCCCTGATCATCTATGCCATGATCGCACGGGTGTCCATCGGCAGGCTGTTTGCAGGGGCCATTACACCCGGATTGATACTGGTTTTCGGCTATATCGCCTATATCGGCATCAGAAGCTTTCTCCAGCCGAACATGGCACCTGCCCTGCCCCCTGAAGAGCGGCTGCCCTGGCGCCAGAAACTGGTCCTGGGAAAAAGCCTGATTCTGCCGGTGCTGATCATTGTTGCCGTACTGGGCTCCATTTTCAAGGGGATCGCATCCCCAACAGAAGCAGCTGCCGTGGGTGCGGGCGGCGCGTTGATCAGTGCCTTCTTAAACGGCAAGTTCAACTGGCAGATGCTCAAGGAATCCTGTTACCGTACCATGGCCATCAACGGCATGATCATGTGGATTCTTTTCGGGGCCACCTGTTTTACCAGTGTGTTTTTCCGCACTGGCGGGCAGGAGATTATCAGCGACATGATGCTGGGCATTGACAACCCGGTGTATATTTTCGGCATCATTTTGCTGACCATGCTGGTGCTGGGGTTTTTCTTAGATGAAATCACCCAGATCATGATCACGGTGCCGGTGTTTCTGCCCATCATTGTCCAGCTGGGCTATGACCCGGTGTGGTTCGGGGTTCTTTTCATGACCCAGGTGCAGATGGACTACCTGACACCGCCCTTTGGGTTCTGCCTGTTCTACTTAAAGGGGGTGGCACCGCCCGAGGTCAGCATGGGGGACATCTACCGATCCATTCTCCCGTTTTTGTGCATCCAGGCCGTTGTTGTACTGTTGATCTTGTTTTTCCCGCAGATCGTTCTGTGGCTGCCTGACAACGTATTCGGCATACGGTAAAAAAATGCATTTTACACACAGCATCACCACAGTCGATACCCATACAATGGGAGAACCCACCCGGGTGGTCACATCCGGCATCGCCCATATCCCGGGCAGACAGATGACGGACAAAAAAAACTGGCTGTCCGCCAACCTGGACCACATCCGGCGCATGCTCATGCTGGAACCCAGGGGGCACCAGGACATGTTCGGGGCCATTCTCACGGAACCGGTTTCTGATACTGCCCATGCCGGGGTGATTTTCATGGATGGGGGCGGGTATCTCGACATGTGCGGCCACGGCAGCATGGGGGTGGTGACGGTGCTGCTGGAAACCGGGATGCTGTGCCTGGACACCCCGGATAAAAATGGAGAACAGACCCTGTATCTGGATACCCCGGCCGGCCTGATCCATGCCCGGGCAATCATGAAAAACGGCCGGGTGTCCCGGGTGACCATCCGCAACCGGGAGGCGTTTTTCTGTGCATCATTGGAAATTTTTGTGGAGCCCATCGGCCGCATCCCCGTGGATATTGCATATGGGGGCAATTATTTTGCCATAGTGGATGCGGCCCTTCTCGGGCTGTCCGTGACACCGGATAATCTTGATGCCTTGAAAACTATGGGACTGGCCATCAGGACCGCAGTGAATGAACAGTTCAGCACAGTGCATCCGGGCACGGGAATCCCCGGCAAAGTGGCGCTGACCGAAATCTATGAGCACACCACCCCGCCCCGCAATATCGTGGTATTCGGCACCGGACAGATCGACCGGTCCCCCTGTGGCACAGGCACCAGTGCCAAGATGGCGCTGCTGCACCACCACGGATTGCTCAAACCAGGGGAACCCTATGAATACTGCAGTGTTTTCGGCACACAGTTCACCGGAAAAATTGTGGAACAAACCCGGTTGGGTGACATCCCTGCCATTGTGCCTGAAATTACCGGGAGCGCCTTTATCACCGGGTTCCATCAATTTGTTGTGGATGATACTGATCCCCATAAGTATGGATTCACTATTTACGAATAACCCGGCTTTTTACACCCATACCAGTAACAAACCGCATACCATGACAGGCCTGCATCGAAACCTTTTACTCTGAAGACAGCAAATACGTGGCAGCCCATGCCGTGCCATACATGCAGGCGCCTGCCGCCATGACAGCAACAAAGCCAAATTCTATGGCAATGATGGTTGCCAGTACCACACTGATAACCGAGCTGCACCCGTTGATGGACCAGGCCCAGCTGATGTTCAACGGATTTGTTTTTCGGGCCAGGCGCAATCCCAGCGGAAACGGCATTCCCATCAATACGGATAATGGCGCAACAAACACCAGGCCAAGCACAATCTTCACCGGGAATGCCAGGTTAATGGTCTGCTTTAAAAGGGGTGTCAGCACAACAATATACACGATCGCCCCGGCAGCAATAGACATCAGACAAGCCAGTATGGTGCGGCGGTTTGATGACAGGTTCGCCGAGATATAACTGCCGAAACCTGAAAAAACAA
>JAABSB010000063.1 GCA_011390615.1 Desulfotignum sp.
TTTTTCCCCGGTGATGCCCATGGTCCGGATATGCCCGGTGGCGGTGATATCCTGATACGGGGCTTTGACCAGCAGGGCATTGCGGGTAAATGCCCCGGCCCGCTGAAACTGGTGGCGGAAGGCAAAGGAGCAGTAATTGATGGGCAGGACGATGTTGTTTTCCAGGGTAAACCGCATCAGTTCCAGGGCGGTGAGCTCGGTTTCCAAAACCGTGGCCCTGGGACCGTGCACAAAGGTATAGCCCCGTTTGATCAGCCGGGGCAGATTATACGGTGTGCACCGCAGCTGGTGGAGATTCAGATAATTGACCCCCTCGTCATACAGCTGTTTGATCACCTGCCGGGTGTTTTCCAGATCTTCCGGGATGGCCGGAATCTCCACAGTGACACAGGGAATGATGCCCACCGCTTTTTTCAGGGCATCCAGGCGGTAATGGTCTGCACTGATATCAAAGCGGATCTCATCCAGGCCGTTATCTGCCAGCATTTTCAGTTTATCTTCAGTCACCAGAAGGCCATTGGTGTACATCCAGATATACAGGGGGCCGCTTATTTTCGCCCGCAGGGCCTTGAGATACTGCACCACCCGGTCAAAGGTCATGAGGGGTTCGCCCCCGCTGAAGCTCACCGCCCTGATGCCGAAAGCACGGACATAATCCACGTAATCACCGGGGGTCTTGAATTCCAAAGAACTGGTCATGGGCAGCCCTTTTTGATTCTGGGTGGAGGGACAGTAAAAACACCGGGCATTGCAGATGCCGTTGATGAACAGACAGGACCAGTCTCCGCTGCCGCACAGGCGGCACCCCGGCGACATGCGGTGGGTAACCAGCTTGGTGCGGGCAAACCGCCATTCCGGACCTTTGCCCTGGTGTTCAAAAATTTGGGTTATCAGGTTTTCCCGGACCTGTGATGCCGCCTGCGCTTTTTCCGGGGTCAGCCAAGTCATGGTTTCGTATGCATCTGCGTATTCTTCTTTGATCCGGCTGATGGTGCAGGCCATATCCATTTTTTCCATGTGTATGTATCATCCTTTATTCAGAGTAAGGATGCCCGTAAAGGCACATTACATGCCAAAAAATCGATCCCATCGAAAAATCCTTTTAAAACAATATGTTAAGGAAAAAACCCATGTCTCGTCAACCAAAAATAATAAGACATAATGAGACCGATATTGAAAATAACGGAACTAATATGTCTGATAGAATTTTTTGTACTTCCATAATAAATATCCACATATATGGTTCATATTTGTTATTTATAGTTATTTTTAGCTTAAAAATAACTATAAATAAAATATTATTGACAAAAACAAACCAAAATTGTATTCCTTTGCCATTGACGGGTGGCCCAAAAATATGCCCCTGAAATCATGTTATTGGATAATGTCAGGAAAATACATTGTTTAACCTCAAACAATCCCCATCTCCTTGGCAAGGCATTATCCCAGCTGCCTGTTCCGCCCTGACCCAGCGGAGCAGGCAGCACTCTTCACCAATAATCCCCCCTGTGGATCTTTACAAATACTGAAGTCCCTTATATGATGGCTGATATCAATGTAAAATCAAACAAAGGAAACTGGAAATGGGAGAACTCTATACAACCAGGGAGATTGCAAAATTTTTAAATATCAATGAAAAAATGGTATACTCCCTGATCTCAGAAAAAGGCCTGCCCGCAACAAAGATTACCGGAAAATGGCTGTTTCCCATCAACCTTGTGCGCCAGTGGGTAGAAGCAGGCACGGAAAACTATCCCCAGACCGCCCAGCTGCCCCCCTACCACGGCCTTGTTCTCATTGCCGGCAGCAATGATCTGCTGCTGGACAAGCTGATCGCGACCTTTAATGTCAAACATGAACACCACATGGCTTTGTTCGGCATGGCCGGATCTCTGGGGGGATTGAAAGCCCTAAAGCAGAACTTGTGCCACATTGCATCCAGCCACCTTGTGGGAGACAATGATGAATATAATTTTCCGTTTCTAAAGGATGAAATGGATCAGATGCCTGCGGTGGTCAATTTCTGCCAGCGGGAACAGGGCATTGTGGTCCAGAAGGGAAATCCCAGACAGATCGGTTCGGTGAAAGACCTGTGCAGCCCTGAGATCAAAATCGTCAACCGGCAGATGGGCACGGGCACCCGGAAACTGTTTGATAAACTGCTGGATACTCAAGGCATTGACGGTCAGACCATCAACGGATATGACACCACCCTGTCCCGGCACATGGATGTGGGCCTGGAAATTCTCAATCACCGGGCCGATGCCGGGCCTGCCATCCGGCCGGTGGCCAACATCCTGGGCCTGGATTTCATCCCGGTAAGCTGGGAACGGTTTGATCTGCTGATCACCAAGGAGCGGTTCTTTGACCAGGGCATCCAGCTGTTTCTGTCCCTGCTGAAAGGAAAGGTGATCCAGGAAACCGCAGAAAGATACGGCGGCTATGACCTGTCCATGACCGGGAAAATGGTCTATCCGCCTTCCTGACCCGGCAGGCACAGGGTCAGTGCCAGGCAGACAAGCGAAACAATAAACACAAGAAAAAAGGTTGTCCACACCCCCTGGGCCACCGCTGTTTTAAGGGTAGCCCGGGCCGCTTCCGGTATCAGGGCCTGAAATTCCGGGCGGAAAAGATTTTCCATACTTTCTTTGAGCTGGATCATCAACGCTTCCGGCATGGACACATCCACGGTTTCCAGCCGGTTCAGCAGCCGGGAGGTGACAAGACCGCCACAGACACCCACCCCCAGGGTCCCTCCCAGGGTCCGGGCGAACTGGTGGGAGGAGGTGGCCACCCCCAGGTCCTGCGCCCCCAGGCTGTCCTGGACGATGAGCAGGGTGGACAAAGTGACAAATCCCATACCGAACCCCACCACCTGAAAGACCAGAAAGCTGTGCACCATGGTGGTGGTGGTGGAAAATCCCAGGGTCATACCGGTGCCCGCTGCCAGCATAATCCCGCCTACCAGGGCCGCGGTTTTCTGGGTGGTATGATGCATGAGACGTCCCAGGATCAATGATCCCAAAGACCATCCCAGGCTCAGGGACAGCATAGCCATGCCCACCTGGACCGGGGTCTGGCCCAGGGCCCCCTGGAGAAACAACGGCGCATACCCAAACAGGGCGAACATGGAAAAACTGGCGCAGAAACCGGCCAGGTTGCCCACTGCAAATCCCCTGCGCCTGAAAAACCGCAAATCCAGAATGGGATCCCTGGCCTTAAGCTCGGCTCTGACAAACCAGCCCCCGAACAGCACTGCAGCCAAAACCAGAAAAAAAGCGGGCCGGGAAATCCAGGCAATGGTTCTGCCGGCGGTCATGACCAGGGTCAGCACCGACAACAAAAATCCGGTGAGAGACAAAAGCCCGGGCCAGTCCAAAGAGACATCGGTCTTTTTTTCCCGGAACTCCCGTAAGAAGAAAAATATTCCGGCCAAAGACAGTAGCCCCAGGGGCAGGTTGATGAAAAAAATCCACCGCCAGGAAAAAAAACTGACGATAAAGCCGCCCAGGGTGGGTCCGATCACTGAGGAGATTCCCCAGATTGAAGAGGCCAGGGACAGGGTTTTGGCCCGCTGGTCACGAGGGGCGGCTTCGGTGAGCACCACATATACCAGGGCGAAAATCCCGCCGGAACCCATGCCCTGGAACACCCGGGCTGCCACCAGAAATCCCATGGAAGGGGCAGCCCCGGCTGCCAGAGAAGCCAGGATGAACAGGGTCACACTGATGATAAACAGCTTTCTCACGGCAAACAGATCAGATAGCTTGCCGAAAATGGGCAGAGCCACGGCCCGGGACAGAAAATAGGCGGAATACACCCAGGCATACAGGTGCAGCCCGGAAAGTTCGGCAATAATGGTGGGCATGGCCGCCGACATGATCAGGGCATCCAGGGCCCCCAGAAACAGGGCCAGTAGAACTGCGCTGATCAGCCATGTCTGTGTCTGTTTCACCCTGCCCCCGGCACTGCTGCATAAACCCCCGCAGCCGGTAGGATATACAGGTGCATCATCTCCACACTCAGTTCGTTTTCAGATCTGAAAGTTCCATGGTGAGCCGGTATTCTGCTGAATCCGAATCCCGGGCCACGGAAAATCCGATTTTCTGCCCCATGGCCAGCATGGCGGCATTGTTTGTCATCACCAGACCGGTGACAACGGACAATCCATATTTTTTCGCACTGGTCAAGGCCTGTTTCAGCAGGGTCGCGCCAATGCCTTTACCGTGCCAATCATCAGCCACCACAACAGCGAACTCACCGGTTTTTCCATCAGGAAGAAAAATGATTCTTGCCACGCCGATAAGCTTGCGGGCATACCCTTCTCCGGCAAAGGCGCACAGGGCGATTTCCCGGTCATAATCAATCTGGCTCAGCTTCACCAGCATGGACCGGGAAATCCGCTTCAACGGAGAAAAAAACCGCATAAAAATGGTTTCCGGAGACAGGTCGTAAAACAGATCGATCATCTGCTGGGCATCGCCGGGCCGCACCGGGCGCATAAAGATCCGTTCCTTGTCCCGGGTGATATATTCCGACTCCTGCCACCAGGGATAGGGACTGATGATCAAATGGGCCGGGGCACACACTGGCGGAACTGCTACTTTCACTGTGATCTGCGAAAAATAAATCCGGCCGCCGCTCACCTGGATGGGGTTAAGGGCCAAATCAAGAATAGCCGGAAAATCTGTCACAAGGCGGCTTACAAGGATCATGGTTTCCTCCAGCAGCCCCAGGTCCACGCCGGGTACCTTACCTTGTCCATCCAGCAGCCGGAAAATTTTTGTGGCAGTAATAGTGCGCCTGGCCAGAAGCCGGTTCAAGGGCGGAAGGGCAACAGCCATGTCAGACAGCACCTCGGTCATGAGGCCACCAATGCCGAACCGGATCACCGGCCCGAACAACCCGGAATTTCTGGCGGACAAATCCAGAGCATACGCCGCGTGCACGTCTGGCGGCAGCGGTGTTATGCAGATTCCGTAAGCGGCTGCTAAAGCTTTTGCATTCTGGAGAGACAACGCAGTCTCTTCTCCGGCCAGGGCTTCATCGATAATCCGGGCAGCGGCATCACGGTTGATGTTAAGCCGCTTATCCGTTGTATATGGGATCTGCTGGAGCAGCTCCATGTTCCGACCGTACTGATATAAATGTACAAAGGCCCGCACTGCCCGCTCCGGTGAATCATAGGTGATAATACCGTTCCGGTTGAAAATCTCCCGGGAGGCATCGATAGTCATTCCTCCCAGCCATGCGGTGAACACAGGAAACGGCGTGGCTTTCAACAGATCCACCAGAGGCTTTGCAATGGCGGTGCAGTCATAGGTTCCCACAGGAGAGCTGAGCAGCAGCAGGCCGTCTATCTCCGGTGCCTGAACGCAGGTTTTCACCACCTGGACATACTGGTGCGGGGTAGAGGCCCGGATCAGCGCAATGGGGTTGGTGCGGCTCCAGCCGTCTGAAAGCAGGGCATCCAGTTTTTTGACGGTGGCCGGATCCAAAACTGCCGGGGCCAGGCCATGGCCGGCCAGGGCATCCTTTGCCATGTCCCCGATCCCCCTGGCATTGGACACAATGGCCAGCCGGGATCCCCTGGGCCGCTGCTGCTTGGCCAGGAATTCGGCACAGTCAAACAGGGCTTCAAATTCGTTCACCCGCAGAATACCGGCCCGTTTGAAAGCAGCATCATACATGGCATCCTGATCCAGTTCCCCCGGGTCACCTGTTTTTCCGGACCGGCCGGATTTGAGGGCGATGATGGGCTTGACCCGGGACACGGCCCGGGCTGCGCTCATGAATCTGCGCATCCGGGTCAGGGATTCCACATACATGATAATAGAGTCCACATCCGGAAGCGATCCCAGATAATCCAGCATGTCGGAAAAATCCACATCCAGCTTGGACCCCAGGCTCACAAAATGACTGAACCCCACGTTTTCCCGAACCGCCAGATCCAGCACCGAGGTGCACACCGCCCCGCTCTGGGACAAAAACGCCATACGTCCGGGCCGGGGTGTCTGGTGCATGAAGCTGGCGTTCAGTCCGGCCCCGGTGTGGATGATTCCCACGGAATCCGGTCCCACCACCCGCATCCCGGTGTTGCGGACAATGGTTCTGATGCGCTGGTATATCGCGTTTTCCCCGGGATCCGGTCCCATCTCCCCGGCAGAAACCACCACAGCCCCGCCCACGTTTTTGCCGGCACAGATTTCCAGAATTTCCGGAACCTGTCTGATGGGCACTGCAACCAAAGCCAGGTCCACGTCCTTGGGCAGGTCCCGGGCATCCGCACGAACCGCAATGCCCATCACTGATGCATGCCCGGGGTTTACCGGAAGAATATTCCCGGCAAATCCCCTGGACAACAGGTTCTGCATCACTGCGGCCCCGACGCTGCCGGGCCTGTCACTGGCACCGATCACAGCCACAGATCCGGGCGAAAACACCCGGTCTAAATTTTCAATGGTCATGGGATTCCTGTTGTTTTCCGCCGTTATCAGGTCTCCTGAATTTCCAGCAGTTCCACCTCGAAAATCAAGGTTGACCCCGGTTCAATGACATTCCCGGCCCCCTGGTCTCCGTAGGCCAGATCAGCAGGTACATACAGCATCCATTTGGCACCCACTTTCATCAGCTGCAGCGCTTCTGTCCAACCTTTGATCACGCCGTTGACCGGGAATACCGCCGGTTCGTTGCGCTTATAGGAAGAATCAAATTCCCTGCCATTGAGCAAGGACCCCCGATAATGGCATTTCACCTTGTCGTTGAGACCGGGAGAATCCCCTTCTCCCGGCGTGATAACCTTGTACTGGAGCCCTGAGGCCAGGGTTTTCACCCCTTCTTTGGTTTTGTTTTCTTCCAGAAAAACTTTGCCGGCAGCCTTGTTTGCTTCCGCTTTTTTGCCCTGGGCCTCCATCTGCTTCTGCTGGGCCATGGCCTGGAATTCTGCCAGGGTTTCCTGCATTTTTTCCGGTGTCATGGACATATCACCTGCCAGGTTGTCTTTCATTCCCTGCAGAAACAGGTCCGGATTGATGGCAAAGCTTTCCTTTAACCGGTGGGTAAGATCATATCCTATGGCATAGCTGATCCTGTCGTCCACCCCGGCTTTATGCAGTTCCGGTTCTGCTTTGCTGTCATCCGCCCATACCGCTGCCGGCAGTGCAGTAATGGCTGCCGCCAGGACCATTGCCCAAAGATGTTTTTTCAGTGTCATTTAGATTTTCCTTATATTAAGTAAAGGGTTTAAATAAGCCCCATTGATAACAGAAATTATGATAAATAACAATGCCCGGCAATACCAAATTACCCGGCTGCCAGTCACACGGTTCCGCCTTTAGATTGCATTACTTTTTCAGAAACGATATATTATGGTTTATGCAAAAAGAACAGGCAGTATTTGATTATACCAAAACACAGGCGCAGATCTTGTTTTTTGTTCTGGCACTGGATGGAAAAATCACCGATGCCAACCGGTTTGCCATATCCATGACCGGATGCAGGCCCGGCCGGTCACACTTTTCTGACCTGGTGGTCGATTTTACCGGTGCATTCCATTTAGGAAACCTGACGACTGACTGTTCAAAAACCAGGCTGCTGAATATTCAACTGTCTTCTGGCCTGCCCCAGAGTTTTTATTTTAATTTTACAAAAACAGAAAACGAGATCCTGGGGTTCGGGCGGCTGGACACCCGGGAAATTGAAGAGATGCAAAAACAGGTCCTGGCACTTAACCAGGAGTTGAACAACCTGACCCGGCAGCTCCATAAAAAAAATGCACAACTTGTACAGCTCAACGCGGAAAAAAACCAGTTTCTTGGGATGGCGGCCCATGACCTGCGCAAACCCATCGGCCTGATCCTCACCTATTCAGAATTTTTGATTGATGAAGCCGCCCCTGTATTGACCACGGAACAGCAGGGCTTTTTACATACTGTCAACAATGCCTGCGCATTCATGAAAAAACTGGTGGATAATTTTCTGGATGTCAGCGCCATTGAAGCCGGACGGTTTGACCTAGACCTTGTTCTGGGGGACATGCATTCGGTAATGGACCGAAGCCTGGAGGTATGCCGGCTGATTGCCGACAGAAAAGGGGTGCTTCTCGATGTGCGTACCAGCGACTCTTGCCGGCTTTTCAGTATGGATGCTTCCAAAATCGAGCAGGCTGTCACAAACCTGTTGTCAAACGCCATCGAACACAGCCGGCCGGGGGATACCGTGTTCATCAGTCTGCTCATTCATAAGGAAAGCATTGTGTTCTCCGTGACAGACACAGGACCGGGAATTGTCCGTGAAGAGATAGACAAAGTGTTCAAACCATTCGGTAAAACCAGTGCAAAGAAAACTGCCCGGGAAAAAAGTACCGGTCTTGGCCTGGCAATCACCCATAAAATCATTACCACCCACCAGGGGAGGCTGCAGGTAGACAGCACCCCGGGGAAAGGGACCACATTCACCTTTACTTTGCCCCTTAAGGAAGAAAAAATCAATGCAAGAAGAGATAAAAATATTAATAGTGGATGATGATCCGGATGTCCGGTTTGCCACATCCCGCGTGGCAAAAAACTCTGGCTATACTGTGCTGGAAGCAGCTACAGGAGAAGAAGCCCTTAAGACAGCCAGAAAAGAAAAACCGGATATCATTCTTCTGGATGTGGTGCTGCCGGATGTGTCCGGATCGGACATCTGCAGACAGATCAAGGCAGAAGAATGTTTCAAAGGCACCTTTGTCATCATGACGTCAGGATTTAAAACATCCTCTGATGAGCAGGCCCGGGGGCTGGATAACGGTGCAGACGGCTATATCGCCCGGCCTGTATCCAACCGGGAACTCACGGCCAGGATCAATGCCATGGTCCGCATTATGGTGGCGGAAAGAGAACGGGATCATCTGATAGAGGAACTCAGGCAGGCGTTGTCCAAGATCAAACAGCTGAGCGGACTGCTGCCCATCTGCATGCACTGCAAAAAAATCCGTGACGACAAAGGATACTGGAACCAGCTGGAGGCCTATATCCAGGAAAATACCGACGCGGAGTTCAGCCACAGTATCTGCCGGGAATGTGCACAAAGACATTACCCGGACCTGCATTTGTATGACGTATAACCAGGCCCGGGCCTGGTTATATGCAATGGGGGCCTAATGACCCAGAAAAAAGAACCAGGTTTGGAGAACCATGATATCACCATACTGGTGGTGGATGATGATGCAGATATCCGGTTTGCCACATCCCGGATCATCCAGTCGGCAGGTTATGGTGTTGTTGCGGCTTCCTCAGGCCTGGAGGCTCTTGAAACAGCCAGGCAGGTGCGGCCGGATATGGTCCTTCTGGATGTGGTGCTGCCGGATATCATGGGCACCGAGGTCTGCCGGCGGATAAAAGCGGATCCGTTTTTCGACGGTACGTTTGTTTTGCTGACATCCGGCTTGAAAACCGGCTCATCCCATCAGACAGAAGGCCTTGATGTGGGGGCTGACGGTTATATTGTCCGGCCGGTATCCAACCGGGAACTCACTGTCCGGGTCAATGCCATGGTCCGCATTATGACCGCAGAACGGAAAAGGGCCTATGCCATCCTGAAAGCTTCCCATGAAGATCTTGTAATGCGGCATCAAATACTGCACCATTTTCTGGTGTATCCGGATTTTGGTGCACTTGGAACTGTTCTGGAATTGCTGCAGGAGTCTTTTAAGGCCCCATATGGACTTTTTGTATATCAAAATGAAAAAGAAGAACTGAAAGTGGTACCGCACCTTCCCGGTGACCAGCCCGGTAACCAGACAGATGATAAAACCTCCCCCTTTTCCCTGGACTATATGATCAGTTTAGGAAAAGAATCACGGGAAAAAAAACAATCCTTCCGGTTCAACCGGATCAAAGTATCTGCAGACACCGGGAAAGATCTGCACAATGTACTTTTTGTCCCTGTAGTGGTATCAGAATCTTTGATTGGACAGATCATTTTGATAGACAAACCAGGCGGTTTCACCCATGGGGATCAGGACCGTTTGGAATCTTTGTGCGCCTTTATGGCCCCTGCCCTGCAGATATACATGGAAAAAGAAACCGCACAAAAACAACTGAAGATGCATATAAAAGACCTGAAACAAAAAAATATTGCCCTGCATGTGCTCCTTGAAAAACGGGAACAGGACAAAATACAGATATCCCATACCATTATGGACAGCCTTGACAAACTGGTTCTTCCATATATTGAAAAACTCAAAAACGGCGTTTCCCGGCAGGATGCTGCAACAATTGCCGGCATCCTTGAAACCAATCTGAAGCAGGGCCTTTTCCCCTTTGAAAAATCGGTTTCCGCTGTATACCGCAATTTTACCCCCACAGAAATTCAGGTGGCAGATTTCATAAAATCAGGAAAAACCAGCAAGGAAATCGCAGCTATCCTGAATATCAGTCCCAGGTCCATCAATTTTCACAGAAACAATATCCGCAAAAAACTCCAAATCACACACGCAAGAACCAACCTGCGCACACTGCTTCTTTCTCTGTCCTGAATCTTCCCAAAATGACAGGATATTACCTGACATTTTGCTGACATTTTTTTAGTAGCATCACCCAGGTCTATCCTGTGTTATGCTTAACCCCGGGTATAAGGGAATTGGCCTGCCTGATATGACCCAATTATACAAATAAATGATCGGATTTTTTCATGAGTGACTGTGCAGAATTCCATGATATGACACAGCTGAAAGCCATTTTCGACAGCATGCCCCATATAGTGGCCCTGGTCAATGATCAGGTAGGTATTGACATGATCAATGAAAAAGGTGCGGCCTTTACCGGGAAAAGAAATGACACGGTTTCAGGGCAGCTGTGTGGGGATGTGTTTCAGTGCCTGAATGCCCTGGATGGGCAGGTGTGTGGCCTGCAACCGGACTGCGGGCTGTGCCCTTTGCGCACAAAGATCATGGCAACCTTTCAGACAGCGATCCCCCGCCGGGAAGAAGAGGGCAAAATAACCCTTTTGCGCAGCGGCAGCCGGACGACGTTGGATTTTCTCATTTCCACCACCCTTGTGAATGTTAACAAGACGCCGAGGGTCCTTCTCAATATGGTGGATATAACAGAAAACAAACTGCTGAAAACCCGGCTCCATCACGCCCAGAAAATGGAAGCCATCGGCAGTCTGACAGGCGGCATTGCCCATGATTTCAACAACATCCTTTTTCCTGTAGTGGGCATAACAGAAATGCTTTTGGATGATCTGCCGTGTGACAGCCCGGAACATGAGAGCATTCAGCAGATTCATCATGCAGGAAAAAAGGGCACAGAACTGGTCAAACAGATTCTGTCCTTCAGCCGCCGGCATGAAACAAAAACCATCCCTGTCTTTTTGCAGAAAGTGGTAAAGGAAATCATTCACATGTGCCGCTCAACCATTCCATCCCATATTGCCATCAACCTGGATATGGCGCCGGAATGCAGACCAGTCCTGGCCGATCCAGTGCAGCTGCATCAGGTTGCCATGAACCTGATCACAAATGCCTGGCAGTCCCTTTACAGCACTGGCGGAACAATTGATATAAAAATCACAGAAATATCGGTCCCGAACAATGCATTGCCTCACAGTCGCCTCTCTTCAGGCACCTATAGCATGCTCTCTGTTGTAGACGATGGCCCCGGGATTCCCGAAGATTTCATTCCCAGGATATTTGACATGTTTTTCACCACTAAGAAACCTGATAAGGGAACTGGGCTTGGCCTTGCCGTTGTTGCAGATATAGTACATGGCTATAATGGTGATATCACCGTCTCCAGCATCCCTGGCAGGAAAACCACCTTCACGGTCTATCTGCCTGTAATGAAAACGCACACCGCCCAAAAGCAATCCCTTCGCCAAAAAGAGCTTCCCACAGGTACGGAAACCATATTGCTGATTGATGATGAGGCATCCATTGCCGAACTGGAAACAAAAATGCTTGAACGTCTCGGGTATCAAGTGAACCGACAAATCAGCAGTCTGTCGGCCCTTGCATTATTCAAGGCAAATCCCCATGCATTTGATCTGGTGATGACAGACCTGTCCATGCCGGATATGGACGGGGATACCCTTGCACGGAAAATGCTTGCCATCAGACCGGATATTCCTGTTATCATATGCACCGGGTTCAGTGAAAAAATACATGAAATAACTGCCGGAAGTACCGAGATAAAGGGATTGCTCATGAAACCGGTGGTTCTCTTGGAAATGGCGCAGATGGTGCGCAGGGTTCTGGATGACAACGGCGGCGGTTCGTCCTGATTTCACCGCAAAATAGACTCCCTCCCCAAAAACCGATTCGGCAAATTCCGTATCAATGAGGTCCAAAAGTTGAATTGCACTTTCAAATTTTGCGGTGCAATGATAAAGATGAATTTTTTTATGAAATATGGACGTTGTTTTTTGCTGGATTGTATCCCATGAAATCAGAAACCCTGAAATCAGATCTTGTTTTACTACTGGCAGCCTCCATCTGGGGACTGGCCTTTGTGGCTCAGCGGGTCGGAATGGAGCATGTGGGCCCATTTACTTTCAACGGGCTACGATTTGTGCTGGGCGGCCTGTCTCTGGTGCCGTTTGTGTGGATGTCCAGAAAAAACACCTATACCGGCAGTGACGGGGATCTTGTAAAATCCGGCATGGTGTCGGGGATTTTCCTGTTTGCCGGCATCTCTTTTCAGCAGGTGGGCATTGTGTACACCACGGCCGGCAAAGCCGGCTTCATCACCGGACTCTATGTGGTGATGGTGCCGATTATCGGCCTTTTTCTGCAGCGTACCAGAACCGGGGCCGGCACCTGGGCAGGGGCCGGCCTGGCCAGCATCGGCATGTACCTGCTCAGCGTCAACCGGAACATGGATATCAACTTCGGGGACATGCTGGTGTTTTTTTCCGCCATCTGTTTTGCCTTTCACCTGATCATCATTGAACGGTTCTGCAACCGGTTCAGCACAGCAGCCCTGTCCCTAGTCCAGTGTGTGGTCTGCTCGGTGCTCAGCCTGGGTGTGGCTGCGGTATTTGAAACCTTTGTGCTGGCGGATATTCTCAAAATCACCATTCCATTGATCTATGGCGGGGTGTTTTCCGTAGGGGTGGCCTATTCGCTGCAGATCTACGGGCAGAAAAACAGCCCGGCGTCCCATGCCGCCATTATCCTGTGCCTGGAATCGGTAGTGGCGGCCATCGGCGGCTGGATTATATTACATGAGATCCTGTCGGGGCGGGCCATTTTCGGGTGTGTGCTGATGCTGGCCGGCATGCTCGTCTCCCAGCTGTATGCCGTCAAAAAAGCCTCCAGCATAGCCGAATAAAATGCCTGCAATAGATCTACGGCAGCAGGCAGCACAGACAGATCCTGACATCCCTGTTGACAATTTTGGGTTTGCTGTATATACACAATGATATTACCGTGCAGATTGCGGTGGCGGACTGGGGGAGCCGGGGAGCCGGCTGAGAGGAAACAAAGCGCTGTTTCGACCCCTGGAACCTGATCCAGGTCATACTGGCGAAGGAAAGTCGATACATATCTTTCTTTTCCTGCGGGTTCATCTGCCCGACCAATACCTAGCCCGGCCATTTTTAACCCTGTCACAGGATGTTAGGGGCGTATGTGATGCTCCAGGTAACCGACCTGGCAAAATATTATAATGAACAGCCGGTGTTTTCAGGCTTTGACCTGCATCTGCCGGCCGGACGTTTCCAGGTGCTGCTGGGACCGTCCGGTTGCGGGAAAACCACGCTGTTCAACACCCTCACCGGCGTGACCCCGAAAGATGCGGGGACCATCACCTGGCAGGGTCAACCAGTGCCCCACTTAGGAAATCTGTGCGCCTACATGCACCAAAAAGACCTGCTGTTGCCCTGGTTTTCCCTGATGGACAACGCCCTTTTGCCGGTCAGAACACGGGGAGGGGATATGGCAGCAGCACAGGACAAAGCCGGACAGTTGTTTTTGCGCCTGGGGCTTGGGGGGTATGAATCCCACCGACCGGATCAGGTATCCGGGGGCATGCGCCAGCGGTGTGCCCTGGTCAGAACCCTTATGTTCGACCGGGACCTGATCCTGCTGGATGAGCCGTTGTCCGCCCTGGACGCCATCACCCGTCAGCGGCACCAGCATCTGCTTTTGCTGCTCCAGACCGAATTTGACAAAACCATTCTCATGATCACCCATGATGTGGACGAGGCCCTGCTGCTGGCGGATGACATTTTTCTGTTGACCCCCATGCCCATGACCATCTTCCGCCGGTTTTCTCCGGAACCGCCCAAACCCCGGGCCTTTGACGACCCAAAGCTGCTGCACACCAAGGCAGGTATCCTGGACCATCTGGGAAAAGGAGGTGTGTCATGAACCGGGCCGGTTTTTCTGCTGCTGCACTGGTCTGCCTGCTTTTGGGGATCTGGGAAGGGGCGGTACGGATCTGGGAAGTTCCTGTGTTTCTCCTGCCCGCGCCCTCCCAAATCGGATGGACGGCTATTGTAAAGGCCCCCCTGATCCTGCCCCATGCCGGGGTCACAGGTGCAGAGATCTGCCTGGGGGTTCTTCTGGCCCTGACCACGGCAGTGCCCCTGGCCGTTGCCATGTTTGCAAAACCGGTGCTGGAAAAGGCACTGTCTCCATTTCTGGTGGCATCCCAGGCCATCCCGGTGTTTGCCCTGGCCCCCCTGCTAGTGATCTGGCTGGGATACGGCATTGCCTCCAAGGTGTTCATGGCCTGGATCATCATCTTTTTTCCCATCACCGTGAGCCTGCTCCAGGGGTTGAAATCCTGTGATCCGGAATACCGGACCCTGTTCACCCTCATGGGATCCCCGTTTTTCAAAACCCTTGCTCTTTTGTACTGGCCCTGGGCTTTGCCCCAGTTTTTTGCCGGGCTCCGGGTGGGGGTGTCAGTGGCCACCATCGGGGCGGTGATCGGCGAATGGGTGGGGGCCCAACAGGGACTGGGGTTTCTCATGATCCAGTCCAATGCAAGACTCCAGACCCCGCTGGTGTTTGCCGCCATCCTGTGGCTGGCTGCCATGGGACTTTTTTTGTGGGCCCTGGTGGGAATGCTTGAAAAAAAAATCATCACCTGGAAATCATAAAAAGGAAATATCATCATGAAAAAATACATCTTTCATCTGACAATCAGCTGCCTTCTTCTTGGCGGCCTGCTGCTGACCCCGGTGCTGCCGGCACATGCTGAAACCGCCGCCAAACAAGGGGGACCTGCCAGAACCGCCCAAACCCTGCGCCTGATGCTGGACTGGTTCCCCAATGTGGACCACCTGCCCATCTATGTGGCACAGGAAAAAGGCTATTTTGCTGAACAAAACATCCAGGTTACGATCATCTCTCCGTCTGAAACCGCAGATGCCCTGAAGCTGGCTGCCATTGGCAACGTGGACCTGGCGGTTTCCTATCAGCCCCAGACCATTATCGCCGCTGACCAGGGCCTCGCATTGCAGGTGGTGGCACCCCTGGTGAGACATCCGCTGACCACCCTGCTGTTTCTGGCGGACAAAGGCATTGACCATCCCAGGGACCTGTCCAAAAAAAAGATCGGGTATACCGTGCCCGGGCTCATGGATGTACTGCTGCACGCCTTTGCATCCATCAACCATATTGAAGACTACACCCCGGTGAATGTGGGGTTCACCATTTTGCCGGCCCTGGTGTCCGGAAAGGTGGATGCTGTCATGGGGCCCTTCAAGACCTATGAAACCGTGGGCATGGCACAGCACGGGTACAAGGCGGCATTTTTTGAGCTGGAAAAATGGGGAATCCCCGATTATGAAGAACTGATATTTGTGTGCAGCCCGGCTGTGCTGGATAAGAAACATGACGCGGTCAAAGGATTTGTTCTGGCCCTGGAAAAGGCATTTGTTCATGTAACGGAGCAGCCGGAAAAATCTCTGGCCCTGTACCTGGGTGCCATGCCCCAGGCCGACAAAGAAATGGAGACCGGGGCCTTTGCCCTGACCCGTCCCTATTTTGCCAAAACCCTGGGCCATGACCCGGACAAATGGCAGGCATTTGCCGATTTTGCCATGACCCACGGGCTCATCCAGAACAGAGTGGACACCGCCCGGTTGATTCATATCTGGCAATAACCAAAACCAATAAGGAGGACATATGACAATCACCCCGGAAACCATTTTTACCGATGTACAGGCCATTCGAAAAACATCGCCTCTGGTGCACAATATCACCAATTACGTGGTCATGAACAACACGGCCAATGCACTGCTGGCTTTAGGGGCATCACCGGTGATGGCCCATGCTGAACAGGAAGTTGCGGACATGGCCGGCATTGCCGGGGCCCTGGTGATCAACATCGGCACCCTGAGCGAGCCCTGGATTGCTGCCATGTTCACGGCGGCAAAAGCGGCACAGGGCAAAGGCATTCCCATGGTGCTGGACCCGGTGGGTGCCGGTGCCACAGCCTACCGCACAAACACGGCCAAAAAACTAGTGCAGCAGTGTTCGCCCACAATTATCAGGGGCAATGGATCTGAAATCATGGCCCTGGGCAATCAGGGTGCTGCCACCAAAGGCGTTGACAGTGCCAGTGCCGCAGACCAGGCCATCGATACCGCCAAAGCGCTGAACCTGGCACACGGCAGTACGGTGTGCATCACCGGAAAAATCGACTATATCGTCCATTCAGACACGGTTCTCCAGATCAGGAATGGCCATGCCATGATGCCCAGGGTCACGGGCCTGGGATGCACGGCATCGGCACTGTGCGGGGCGTTTGCCGCTGTCAACCCGGACCCTGCAGCAGCAGTTGCCCATGCCATGGCAGTCATGGGGGTGGCCGGAGAGATGGCCGGCCGCAGCGCCAAAGGGCCGGGCAGTTTTCAGATGCATTTTCTGGATGCCCTGTACCAGATCTCTGCACCTGATATCCATGCGCTGTTCAGGAAATAATGCCATGCAGGGGGTCTATCTTGTCACCGACCAGGACCTGTGCCTGGGACGGTCCCTGACATCTGTGGTGGCAGATGCGGTCCGGGCCGGCATTGCCTGTGTACAGCTGCGAGAAAAAACACTGCCTACCCGGTTTTTTCTTAACCAGGCCCTGGCCTTGAAACCCATCCTCGCATCCGCCGGGATCCCGTTTATCATCAATGACCGGGTGGATATCGCCCTGGCTGCAGGGGCGGACGGGGTTCACCTGGGCCAGAGCGACATGCCCTGTGAAGCAGCAAGGCGCCTGCTGGGACCTGATGCAGTCATCGGGCTGTCCGTGGAAACCTGGGAGGATGTGACAGCTGCCCAGGACCTGGATGTGGATTACCTGGGGGTGAGTCCCATATTTGCCACCCCCACCAAAACTGATACCAAAACACCCTGGGGCCTGGAAGGACTGGCCAAAATCCGTAAATATTCCCGGCATTCCCTGGTGGCCATCGGCGGCCTGAGCTTTGCCAATGCTTCGGACATCATCAGGGCTGGGGCAGATGCCCTTGCCGTGGTATCCGCCATCTGCTCGGCCAAAGATCCGTATGCAGCGGCCCGGGAACTGGTCAGGTGTTTTGATGCACAACCTTAAGGAGACATTATCCGTCAACTACCCCGGCCTGAAGGCCGGAGCTTGTAAAAGGCTCCATGGTTGACCAGGGAAATGTTCAAAGTTTAGTGGCAAAGACAAAAAAAGGAGAACATTAAAAGTTGCATAGAGAGCTAAAGACCAACGGCGGGATGCTTCCTCAGTCCCGCCCTCTTGAAGCCCGGGTTGCAGACAACCTTCAGGGGTGTGGACGAAACGGGTCCGGGCATACAGCCGCTGTGCAACAATCCCGAGGGGAGAGTTCAACCGATGCCAGGGTTGAACCGTCACCCGCCGTG
>JAABSB010000064.1 GCA_011390615.1 Desulfotignum sp.
ACCATCCCCATGGCCATTGTGGCACGCATCACCCGCAGTGCCATGCTGGAGGTGTTGAACATGGACTATGTAAGAACTGCCCGGGCAAAGGGGATGACCGAATGGGTTGTTATTTTCCGCCATGCCCTGCGCAACGCTTTTCTGCCGGTGGTGACGGTGCTGGGACTGAACCTGGGGCTGCTGCTGGGCGGGGCCGTGCTCACTGAAACCATCTTCAGCTGGCCCGGGCTGGGGCGCTACGTGGTGGACTCCCTTGCCGGCAGGGATTATGCCGCCGTTCAGGGATGCATCCTGGTGTTTGCCCTGCTCATGGCGGTCATCAACCTGTGTGTTGACCTGATTTACGTACTACTGGACCCGAGGATACGCGTCAATGAGTAAGCTGGACATGTTCACCGACCTGCGAAAAAGTGCCAGTGCCCTGACCGGGCTGGTCCTGATCACCCTGATTGTGCTGGTGGCCCTGTTCGGGCCGTGGATCGCACCGGCGGACCCTTTGCTCCCCTCGCCCCTGATCCGGCTCCAGGGCCCCAGCAGCCAGCATCTTTTCGGCACGGACAGCCTGGGAAGAGACATGTTGAGCCGGGTCATCTTCGGTGCCCGCATCTCTCTTATGATCGGCATCATATCAGTGACCATCTCCCTGATACCGGGCACCATCCTGGGGCTGCTGTCCGGCTACTTCGGCAAACGGATCGACAGCATTATAATGCGCTGCATGGACATGCTGCTGGCCTTCCCGGCGATCCTGCTGGCCATCTTCATCACCGCCATACTGGAACCCAGCCTCACCAACACCATGGTGGCGGTGGGCATCGTGTATATTCCCCACTACGCCCGGATTGTCCGGTCCAGCGTACTCAGCCTCAAAGGGATGCTGTTTGTCCAGGCCGTCTCCCACCTGGGTGGCGGCCACCTGCGCATCCTGCTCAAACACATCCTTCCCAACTGCCTGCCCCCGATCATCGTGTACGCCACCCTGGGCATGGGAACGGCCGTGCTCCAGGCCGCAGCCCTGGGTTTTCTGGGCCTGGGTGCCCAGCCGCCCTCCCCGGAATGGGGGGCCATGCTCAGCGAAGGACGGCAGTATATCCAGCTGGCACCCCATGTGGCCGCCTTCCCCGGTGCCGCCATCCTGATTCTTGTTCTGGGATTCAATCTGTTCGGCGACGGGCTCCGGGATGTTCTTGATCCCTCCCTGAGGTCCCAGTAAATGGAACCGATACTGGAGATTCGGAACCTGACAACAAAGTTCACCACCAAACGGGGGGACCTCACGGCTGTGGACAGCGTGGACCTGCATATCAACCCGGGAGAAACACTGGGGGTGGTGGGAGAGTCCGGCTGCGGCAAGTCCGTGACCGCCCTGTCCGTGCTCCAGCTGCTGCCCCGGCCCATTGCCCGCATTGCCGGCGGCAGTATTCTTTTCAAGGGCCGGGACCTGGTAACAGCCCCCCCGCAGATGATCCGGAATATCCGGGGAAACCAGATCTCCATGATCTTCCAGGAACCCATGACCAGCCTCAACCCGGTGTACACGGTGGGGTTCCAGATCATGGAGCCCCTCAAAAAGCACCGCAGCATGAAAAAGGCGGCGGCACGGCAGGAGGCTGCCAGTCTGCTGGACCTGGTGGGCATTCCCGAACCCCGTTCCCGGCTCGATGATTATCCCCACCAGTTATCCGGGGGCATGCGCCAGCGGGTGATGATCGCCATGGCCCTGGCCTGCCGTCCGGACCTGATGATCGCAGATGAACCCACCACCGCCCTGGATGTCACCATCCAGGCCCAGATTCTGGAACTGATGAAACAGCTGCAAAAGGAGATCGGCATGGCTGTCATGCTCATCACCCACGACCTGGGCGTGGTGGCGGAGACCTGCCACCGGGTAGTGGTGATGTATGCCGGCAAAATGGTGGAATCCGCGGATGTGAATGTTTTGTTTTCCTGCCCGGCCCACCCCTACACCAGGGGGCTGTTTGATTCTTTACCCAGGCGCGGCTGCACCGGCCCTTTGCCCACCATCAGGGGCGCGGTGCCCAGCCTGCTCAACCTGCCGCCGGGCTGTGCTTTCCAGGACCGGTGCGATGCTGCTTCAGCCCGGTGCCGAAAGACCCCGCCCTGGCAGAAGGTGGCTGAGGGCCATGGGGTGCGGTGCTGGCATCCCCTGGAGGTGGCCCCATGAACGACCGCCTGCTCATCGCTGAAAATGTATTCAAGCACTACCCGGTGCAAGGAACCGGGTTCGGGTCCCGGAAAGGGGTTGTGCGGGCCGTGGACGGGGTCAGCCTGTCGGTGCAATCCGGAGAGGTGTACGGCCTGGTGGGCGAATCCGGATGCGGCAAATCCAGCCTGGGCCGGACCCTGCTGCGGCTGGAAGACCCTACATCCGGTACTGTCACCTTTGACGGCATTGACCTTGACACCCTCAAAGGCGACCGGCTCAAGGCGTTCCGGCGGCAGGCCCAGATCATTTACCAGGACCCCTATTCCGCCCTCAACCCCCGGCAGAAGGTGGGGGACATCATTGCAGAGCCCCTGGCCATCCACGGCAAAGGAACAAAGAGCGAACAGGCGGACCGGGTGAAATGGCTCATGCAGGTGGTGGGGCTGCGGCCCGGCCAGGCCAGGCGGTATCCCCATGAATTTTCCGGGGGCCAGCGCCAGCGCATCGTCATTGCCCGGGCCCTGGCCCTGCAGCCCCGGCTGCTTCTGGCAGACGAACCGGTATCAGCCCTGGACGTCTCCATCCAGGCCCAGGTAATCAACCTGCTCCAGGACCTGCGGGAGCAGTTCGGACTCACCTATGTATTCATCTCCCACGACCTGGGCGTGGTGGAATACATCTGCGACCGGGTAGCTGTGATGTACCTGGGCCGGCTGGTGGAAACCGCCCCCAAGGAAACCTTTTACGCACATGCCTGTCACCCTTACAGCCAGGCTTTGCTGTCAGCCGCCCCCCAGCCGGTGCCCGGGGCCAAAAGCCGCCGCATCGTTCTGGAAGGGGATGTGCCCAGCCCCATCAATCCGCCGGCCGGCTGCACCTTTCACCCCCGGTGCCGCCTGGCTGAAGAGATCTGCAAAACAGTCCGGCCCGAACTCCGGGAGGTGGCCACCGGTCACCAGGCAGCCTGCCATCTCATTGCATCCACCTGATGCCAGTAGCTTTCATCATCGTGGTTTCATCTTTTTGTTGATCCTTTTTCCATATGGCCATGTACGGCCAGGGCGTGGTATTTTACCTGGCCCCCACGGCAGACTCCCGGGAGGTCTGGCAGGCCCCGGTGCGCCACATCGCCCTGGAGGGCCTCTGCTATGTCCTGGGCTGCAACCAGGAGCCATAACCGTTCACCATTTTCTGAGTGTTACGTCTCTTTTTTTGGTTGTTTCCACGATGCTTCAAGCACATCGCAGACAGGTTGTATTTCAGGCATATCCAGGTCCAGGGGACAACCTTTCAGCATATTCACAAATTATAAAAATTTTAGACATCGTACAGGTCTTCCCGTTTCCATTTGCTGCCTTTAGAATCGGCATTGGCCCTGTCCATCAAATTGAAGCACGCGTCAAGCATGTTATTCGACTGCGGTTTCACTGTTTCCTCCAACAGTTTCCGGATCAACGCATTCATTGAGGTATTATGCTTTCTGGCATATTCCCGTCCTGAATCCAACAGCTCTTTATTTATCGAAATCGTAATATTAGGCATATTAAACCCTCCATTTTAGACTTCATACATCATAAGTGTACACGGATTATGTGTCAAGGAAACCTGGCTGCAAACCAAAGGCAATAGAAAAAAGAGTGGCGATATTCTGACAAACTTATATAATTGAACCTGACCGATAATCTGCACTGTGGAATGGGTGACTCTGCCAGGAGATCAGGCACCCCATCACACAAAAATGCATTACCAGGAGCCTGAATATGTCTGACACGCTGTTTGCAACCCTGATCGAAAAAATCCAAAATGCCGGGGAGAGCCCCCACATTCATGTGCCGGATGACTGGATGCAGGGCCGCACGGTTTATGGGGGACTGGTCGCCGCCCTGGTCCTGCAGTCAATGCGCGCGCATACCCCTCTGGAAAGAAAAGTACGCACGCTGTTTGTCTCTTTCATTGGTCCGCTGGATGCAAAACCATTCCACATTCAAACCCGGCAGCTGCGCTCAGGCAAATCTGTTACCTCCGTTGAGTCCAGGGTACTTCAGAAAGATACCATATGCTGCACAGCAGTGGGGAGTTTTGGTGCTGACCGTGATTCACAGATCCGGATACCCCCCATTACGCGCCCAGAGATGCAGGATACTTCCAGGGCGTTTGAACTGCCTTACATTGAGGGCATGACACCCACTTTCACCCGCCATTTTGACTACCGGTGGGCAATGGGTGAGTTTCCATTTTCCGGAAAAGGCGGTCAGGAGATCGGCGGTTGGATCAATTTTCGTGAACAAACAGACTGTTTGACCGAAGAGTGGCTGGTGGCTCTGGCCGATGCCTGGCCGACCCCTGTTCTCTCTCAGCTGACAGAACCGGCCGCGGCCAGCACCATGACATGGTCACTGGGATTTGTTCACCTGGACCGCATAACCTGCTCTGAAAGCGACTGGTGGGCCTACCACTGCACTGTTGACAGCGCCGAAAGGGGCTATGTCCACGAACGCAGCGCCATCTGGGACCCGGAAGGACACCTGGCCGTTTACAGCCTTCAGACCAACACAGTTTTTGCTTAGAGTCTCCATGTTTTTCATTGACCTTTCCATAATCGGCGGGGGCCTCACCGGCACTGCCATGCTATGGCAGTGTATACAGCAGGCATGCATGGCGGCAGACAGGCATCCTGGATTCCGAACTGCAGAGCGCATACGGCCGTCCATTCCTATGGGATGAAATCACAAACCCGTCAGGGACACCAGAAACCGAGTTGGCAAAATCCATGGTTGCCCAGGGCATTGTTTTGACGGAAGAATCCCAGCAGCCGGCCGGCACATACAGGGACGGTGACGGATCTCCAGTGGTTTAAACGCTGCAGCTGTTAATTCTGATATTACGCCGACATCGGCACCGGTCTCATTTCTGATACTGATTCTGGACTCATGGCCACATCATTTTCTACATCCTTTATTTCCTGAAAATGGGGAGAATGCTGTATTTCACCATAAGACAGATGCTGTTATCATTTGTTCCATGTATGGAAAAATTGAAAAACAGTGCGTTTCAACAGATGAATTCGGGTAACCAATAGAAAATGAAGAAATAGCGAAATTGAGGAGAATCATAATGTTTTTGAAAAAAATCAAATCTGAAGGCATCGCTCATTTATCCTATATTCTGGGAGATGGCCTCGATGCGGTGGTTATCGACCCACGGCGGGATTGTGGGATATATTCTAAAATTGCCGCTCAGCAGGGAGTGCGGATAACCCGGATATTTGAAACCCATCGCAATGAGGATTATGTCATCGGTTCAGAGGATCTTGCCCGGCGCAGCGGTGCTGCAATTCATCACGGGAAAGCCCTTGATTTCTCTTATGGAGAAGCTGTCTGTGAAGGCGACACCTTTGACGTGGGTGATCTTCGTCTGAGAATTCTTGAAACCCCCGGCCACACGTTTGAATCCATTTCCATAGTGGTCACCGATAAAAACTATGGCGAAGATGCGGTGGCGGTCTTTACCGGAGATACTTTATTTATCGGGGATGTGGGAAGAACCGATTTTTTCCCGGATCAGGCACGCGAGGTGGCGGGTGCCCTGTATGATTCTATTTTCGGCAAACTTCTGCCCCTGGGCGACCAGACCATCATTTATCCGGCCCACGGTGCTGGATCGGCGTGCGGTGACAGCATGGCCTCACGGGAATTTTCGGCCATCGGGCATGAACGGCTGCACAATCCCGTATTACAGAAAAAAGACAGAGAATCTTTTATCGATTTCAAGGTCAATGAACACCATTATCTGCCGCCCTATTTCAAAAAAATGGAACAATACAACCAGTTTGGTTCACCGCCTCTGCATTCACTGCCGCAACCGGTACCCATGCATGCAAAAGATGTGAAAAAGGCACAAACCAATGGCGCAGTGCTTCTGGATCTGCGGAGTCCCGAGGCATATGCCGGTGCGTTTATTCCGGGCAGCCTTGCCATGCCGCTGGAAATGATATCTGCTTACACCGGATACCTGCTGGATTATGATACGGACATCATCTTGATTCCGGAGACACGGGAGCAGATACCTGCCGCAGTGGCGCATCTGATCCGGATAGGGTATGACCGCCTGGCAGGCTATCTCAAGGGCGGCATGCACAGCTGGGAGACAGAGGGCCTGCAGTATGACCGCATCGGAGCCGTCCACGCGGCTGGAATCGGGCAGCGTCTGCAGAACAACGAAAACCTCACCCTGCTTGATGTCCGCAAGATCAGCGAATATAAACAGAGCCGGCTGGCAGGTGCCACCCACATTTTTCTTGGTGAACTCCCGGACCGGATCGATGAACTCGATCCTGACAAGCCGATAATCACCTTCTGCGGCAGTGGTATGCGGGCAATCATTGCAGCCTCGATCCTGAAGCAAAACGGCTTCACCAGGGTGGAAGACAGCCTTGGATCGATGAGGGCCTGTAAAAACGTAGGCTGCGAATTACAGGAGGGATGATCAGCTCATGGACATATTTCAAACGCTTGCAAATCATCTCTTTGTTTCGATATGGCCCCCATACATTGTCGGGGCAGGAATCGGTATTCTTTGCTGGCTTGCATTTTTGCTATCCAATCATCCCATAGGCGTTTCCACCGCGTTTGCCAAAAGTGCGGGCATGATCGAAATGGCGGTGCGCGGCCCTGAAGTTCGCAACAAGCCCTATTATCAGGAAAATCCTCCCACCATCGACTGGGGATGGATGCTGGTAGCCGGACTGTTCCTGGGTGCTTTTACCGCTGCATGGCTTTCCGGCGATATCAACTGGAAATGGGTGCCGCAAATGTGGGAAGACACTTTTGGTCCGAGCATCCTTTTGCGCCTGAGTGCTGCCCTGTTAGGCGGCATCTGCGTTGGTTTCGGGGCGCGCTGGGGATCCGGCTGCACCAGCGGCCATGGCATCAGCGGCACGCTGCAGCTTGTACTGACCAGCTGGATAGCTGTTTTCTGCTTCTTTGCCGGAGGTGTTGCCGTTGCTTTCATTATGTACCGGATTATAGGGGTCTGATATGTTAAAGACCCTCCACAACCGCACGCGGATACAGTATTTTCTGGGGCTGGCCATTGGGTTTTTTTTCGGATTTCTCCTGCAAAAGGGCGGGGTCTGCCGCTATGACATCATCATGCAGCAGCTGCTGCTCCAGGATTTCACTGTGGTTAAAATTATTTCGACCGCAATTATAACAGGAATGGTGGGAGTATATGCCATGCGTGATGCCGGCTGGGTAAGTCTTCACAAAAAATCCGGTTCACTCGGAGCAACCATTCCCGGACCGCTGATTTTCGGTATTGGCTTCGCCATTCTTGGATATTGTCCAGGCACATCCGTGGGGGCCGTGGGTCATGGTGCGCTGGATGCCCTTATCGGCGGTGTCATCGGCATTATGGCTGGTGCCGGGCTTTATGCCGCCCTTTATCCGCGGCTGAAGGAACGGATTCTGCCCTTCGGAACTTTTGGTGACAAGACCTTGGTTGACCTTTTTCAGGCCCGCAATCCCTGGTTCGTTATCATTCCTGTGGCAGTGTTTATGGCAGGTTTTTTGGCCATACTGGAGATTGTGGGATTATGACCGCCTGCACGCAGTATAAATGTCCATCAGCGGGTCAGTCACTTCCAGTCTCAGCACGAGCATGTTGAGGACCGGCCCGGTTGCCCCTGAACAATCCTGTTGACATGGTGTAGATCACCCCGGTTCCCGGCAGCACTACCACAATGAACGATATGATTAAAACCAATGGTGGTCGTTTAGTACCTCTGTTTGGGTTTTTATAATTGTGGCTCAAAAGGGGGACATTGTCAAGAATCGAAGATTGACCAAACTGCCCGGACTTCCATGGTGTTTTATATTCCAAACTTTCCGGGAATATGATATTTTATCAATTTTAAATTGTACAAACATGAAAAAGGCATATGGTGACACACATGGACACTTCAGATATCAGAATCGGCATGGGCACGGATGTGCATGGGTTTGTCACAGGCCGTGATCTGATCCTGGGCGGGGTGAAGATCGACCATGACAGGGGCCTGGCAGGGCATTCCGATGCCGATGTCCTGATCCATGCCGTGTGCGACGCCATCCTGGGTGCGGCCGGCTTAGGGGATATCGGGGATCTGTTTCCGGATACTGATCCGAAATACAAAGACATGGATTCCCGGATCCTGCTGGCAGCCTGCACCCGGAAACTGGCACAGGCCGGATACCGGATCATGAACCTGGACTGCACTGTATTTGCCCAGGTCCCGAAACTGGGGCCGAAAAAACAGCAGATGGCTGAAAGCATGGCTGAAATACTGGAAATCTCTTCTGGGTGTGTGAACGTGAAAGCCACCACCACCGAGCACTTAGGATTCATCGGCAAAGAAGAAGGCATTGCAGCCCAGGCCGTTGTTTTGATTGCAACCTGTTCCTCTTGACATTCAGGAAAAAAATATGAGCTTAAAAATATACAACACCCTTACCGGAAAAAAAGAAACCTTTGTTCCTATCCAAAAAGACACGGTCAAGATGTACGTGTGCGGCCCCACGGTCTATGACACCAGCCATATCGGCCATGCCAGGTCTGTGGTGGTGTTTGACATGATATTCCGGTGGCTGACCCGCATCGGGTATGCAGTCACCTATGTGCGCAACTTCACGGATGTGGATGACAAGATCATCAAAAAATCCAATGAAACCGGGGAGGCGTGTGCTGCCATCACGGAAAAATATATTGATGAATTCCACAATGAGATGGATGCATTGCATGTGCTGCGGCCCACCATGGAGCCCAAGGCCACCGAGCATATCGACCATATTATCCGGTTTGTGGAAAAGCTTATTGAAAAGGGCAAAGCCTATGCCGTGGATGACGGAAACGTCTATTTTTCCATTGACGCGTTTGAAAAATACGGCAAACTGTCCGGCAGAAATCCGGAAGACATGCGGGCCGGATCACGCATCGCCGTGGAGGGGAAAAAGAAGAACCCGCTGGATTTCACCCTGTGGAAACCAGCCAAGCCAGGGGAACCCTATTGGGAAAGTCCCTGGGGCAAAGGTCGTCCAGGCTGGCACATCGAGTGCTCAGCCATGAGCCATGAATATTTAGGGGAAGGATTTGACATCCACGGCGGGGGCAAGGACCTGATCTTTCCCCACCATGAGAACGAGATCGCCCAGAGTGAGGCCCTGTTCGGCACCCAGTTTGTGAAATACTGGATCCACAACGGGTTTGTGGACATCAATAACGAGAAGATGTCCAAATCCCTGGGCAACTTCACCATGATCAAGGATGTGCTGGAACGGTATGCGCCGGAGGTGATCCGGATGTTTCTTTTGTCCAATCACTACCGCAGCCCCATTGACTTCAGTGAGCAGTCCATGCATGAGGTGGGGATGGGCCTGGACCGGATCTACGGATTTCTGGAACGGTTGGAAAACCTGGGCATCACCCCGAATGCTGATAACGGCACGGGAAACGGGCCGCTGTGGCAGGCGTTTACAGATGCCATGGACGATGATTTCAACTCAGCCAAAGCCCTGGGAGCCGTGTTTGAAGCCGTGAAAAAAGGCAACAAGGCCCTGGACGACAACAAGGATCAGCCAGGGGATGCGGTTCGTGCAGACCTGGCACAGATCAGAACGGACATGGCCGCCATTGCCGGCATTCTGGGGATTTTCCTTGAAACGCCTTCCGCCTGGTTTGCCGCCAAAAAGGACAAGGGCATGGCGGACATGACCGTGACACCCGAACAGGTGGAGGCATTGATCGCGGAACGTGCCCAGGCCAGGAAGGACAGGAACTTTGCCCGGGCTGACGAGATCAGAGACCAGCTCCAGGAGATGAATATTGTTCTGGAGGACGGGACTGCCGGAACCATCTGGCGGTTTGCATAGCCATTTTCATGGGCCGGTCAGGCCTTGTTAGCGCCTTACTCCTCAGTTTCTGTTTAAAAAACAAGAAAATGAGGAAGGGCAACCTGGTTGCGGGATTTCTCGCGTTAGAAAAAGGCTATCCCGTCCGCATGGGAATGATATTTTCCGCTTCCCGGGCCGACAGGTTCACCCCCACCCGGATCGCCTTGAGTCCCATGACATCGGGCAGATCATCCAGGTCCAGAAGTTCCGGGTCGTTTTTCAGCTGGCCCAGGTCGGTCAAAAACCGGATGTGCTGCTCAATCTCCCTTTGTTCCGCCGGATTGGAATACACCAGGGCAATCCGGCCCGGCTGGGTGAGGCGCTCCCCGGATCCTTTGATCAACGCTTTGTCCAGCCGGGATTTGATGATCTCATGTCGCACATCATAGGCCCCGTCCACATCGAACCGTTTTTCATCATACCGGAACCGGATGGACAGCGGGGAGTGATTCACTAAGATGAGGTGACAGGTATCCAGCGGGATCTTCAGGTCCGTCTTGACTTTTTGTGTCTGCCGGGCCATGCCGCAGGCCATCATGATCTGCCACAGGGTCATATCCTTGATGTGGAAACCTGACAGGGTGCCGCTTTCCATCATGGCTGCCCCGATGTACATCATGTAGTCCACCCCGTCTGTCTGGCGTTTTTCAAAATAATGGGGAAAGGATTCCTGGATCCGGGCATCCTCTTTTTCCAGATAGGAAGACAGCGCGGCATTCAATGCAGCCACGCTGTCCTCGTATTCTTTCTGCTTGTGACGGATCATGCCGGTTGCCTGGTCCACAGCCTTGTTATAGCGGTCGATATTTTCCGCCATCTCCGGGGAGATGCCTTTCAGTGAATCAAAGGTTGCAGCCACCTCCTCGTTGAGGAGCTGGTACACGCTGTCCTCATCACTGGAAGTGATCCCGGCGGACAGGGTATCGCTGAGTTTGTCGATGCGGTACACATACTCCTGGAGCAGGGGCCAGGGACGTTCCTGCGCAGCTGATGACATAATCTCCCTGGCAAGGGCCAGCTGCCGGCGCAGGTCCTGCTGGATTCCCTGGTTTCTTGCCCGGGAAGAACCCCGGATATCGGACTGCCCGTAGAACGGTACCACATCCTTGAACACAATGTCTGCCATTTTCGGGGAGGGCTTTCCCTGGCGCAGGGCATCCAGATGGGCCAGGGCCGCCTTTCTGAACCGCCATTCCACAGACGGATGCACAGCGGTGCACTGTTCTTTGATCACCGTCTGCACATGCTTTGCCAGTTCATCCTGGCCCCGCTTCAGAGCCACGGCGAACAGCGGGGAGATCTGCTCCATGAGGATGGATTCAAACGGCCCGAAATCATTGGGATGCGGGGAAAACACCTCCAGCAGGCCGATTTTTTTCCCCTGATATGACAGGGGTGTCAGCAGCATGGACCGAATCCCTGCGCTCACCGCTTCTGACTCGGCACGAACCAGGGGGTCTTTTCTGGACAAGTCCGCCACGCGGAAAACCTTTTCCCCTTTAGCCGCAGATATCCAGACTGAATCTTCCAGATCCTCCAGGCAGATGTGATGGGAGTTGGAAAACAGGCAGTCCACTTTTGAATGGTGATCGTTTTTGGTCACCATGACCTGGTCCCCCTTGAGGGAGGCAACGGAAACGCCCAGATCCGGCCGGCTGAACAGTGACTGGAGCCTGGATTCAAGCTGCTGGATGCCCCGGGAGGAGAAAATGGAGTTTTCATCCACCAGGTCCCGTTCCAGAAAAGACAGGATCGCTTTTTCCGTCACATCCTGGACCCGGATAATGAAAAACCCCTTGAATTGAAACTGCGCCAGATCGATAAACCGGCTCAGCTGTTCCAGATCATTCAGATGATCCATGATCCATTCCCGGTCGGCGTCAGACAAAGGGTGCGGGGTGCCCTTCGGGGTCAGTTCAACAAACCTGTGATCGGGAAACTCCTCGTAATAGCGGACCAGGCCGGTTTTCTCATCGGTCATCCCCTGGGTGTTCAGACTGCTGGTAAACGGCCCGGTAAATCCGTAAATCCGTTCCAGAATCAGATAATAGGCACCCAGCATTTTTTTGTTCATATTGAAATCAATGGTTTCCATAAGGGTTGATTTCAATGCATTGTTTTGATTCAGGAACAGCCGCTGAAACCGGGGAGTGGCATAAAAACTGTCAAAGGAACAGGGGGCAAAGGCTGCGGTCAGCTCCGTGTCAAAGGAAGCCGGAGATACCACCGCACTCATCAGTGCATGGAGAATATCTGCATGGGCCTCCAGTTCTGACAGGTCCTGGATATCTTTCGTAAGCGACCGGGGCAGCCGTTCCATGATGCTGGCAAACATGCCGGCCATTTGGGGGCATCTGGGCACCAGTTCGGTTTCCCAGAATGTCAGCAAGGGTGCCAGACTCAAGAGGGCATTGGCCGGATCACTTTCGGATCCTGGCAATGGCAGCGTATTTTCCATGAGTGTCTCCTGAATCAGCTATTAGAAGAATAATACTATAAAGGTAAGCACCGGCCATGTATTGTCAACAATTTCCCGTCAGGTCAACAGGTTGGCCGCAGGCAGGCTGTTGAATTTCCTGGCGGCCACATAGGCGGTCAGGGCATCCGCGATCCCCTGGTCGATGGGTGGTTTTTCATAACTTTCCAGACGGGGGCCCAGGGTATCATACGCCTGATCCTCCACCCGTCTGGCCCCGCTCTTGTGCCACCGCGTGTAATCCTTGCGGTTGAACAGCCTTGATGCGGACAGGCTCCGGAACTTCTGAAACGTTGAGGGATGGGTCAGGTACTGGCCCCCGATACCCACCTGGTTCACCAAATCTGTGTCAATGGTTTCCCCGGCCGGGATCATCGGGGTCAGGATATTTCTGACCATGCGGCAGATCTCCTCGTCCAGGAGCCATTTTTCATACCCCATGGAGATATAGGAGCCCATCTGGCCGCAGGCATGGTAGATGAAATGTGCCCCATTGCGCACCACTGTGCTGAGCATGAGGGTGCCTTCGGCCAGGGCCTGGGCATCGGGCAGATGGGCGTCGGTGAGGCTGCCCCCGGCCCGGCAGGGCAGGTTGTAGAACCCGGCCATCTGGGCGGTGGCACTGGCAATCTTGACAGCTTCGGACGTGCCCACGGCCGACACCATGGTGCGCATGTCAATGGGTGCAGAAGAAGACCCGTACAGCACGGGCGTGCCCGGACTCACCAGCTGGGTGAGCACCACGCCGGCCAGGACTTCCGCGTTCTCCAGGGCCAGCAGTTCCGGCAGGGAAACCGGGCCGCTGATACCGGCCAGAATCATGTTGGAAATCACCACCGGCTGACGCCATCCAGCCATCTGCAGGATCACATCCCCCTCTTCTTTTGAAAACCGCAGAGGCGACAGGGTATTGGCCACGGCTGCCACCACCGGCATGTCCAGCATTTTTTTCCGGCCGCCGAAGATGATGGCGGCCATCTCCAGGGCATCTGCTGCTTCCTGCCCACTGCCGGATGCCCCGAAAACCGGTTTGTCACACAGGGTCATGTAGGCCAGCATCATGTCCAGGTTGGCGGTGTCCCCAGGCAGATCCGTGGGCTGGACCATGAGATACCCACCCATATCCACCTGGTCCGAGGTCTGGACAAGTTTGCAGCAGGCCGAAAAATCCGTCATGGTGGCCGGGCGCTGGGTGCCGTCGGTGCCGGCGATACTGGTGGCACCGCCCGTGGGAATGAACACAAATCCATCCGGACCGCCGATGGTCACGTTTTTCGCCGGATTTCTGGCATGGAGCGTGAACGCGGGTATTGTGGTGGAAAGGGCGTTGTAAATATCTGTTTCTTTGAAATAGACCCGGGTACCGTGGGTGTCAAACCCGCGGGATTTGAACATGCCGGCAATGCGCTCATGGTTGAAGTCGATGCCGGTGTGATGCAGGATATTCATGGATGCGTCGTGAATCCGGGTGAGGTCCTGAAAAGAGAGCCGCTGCATCCGGTCGATCATCGTCTGCCTCCCAACCGTTGTCATATGGTTTCATTCATTATCGTTTTTTTCCCGTCACTTTGGCCCAGGTGTCCCGAAGGGTCACAGTGCGGTTAAACACCGGATCGGATGACGTGCTGTCTTTGGCATCCAGACAGAAATACCCCAGGCGCTCCAACTGAAACACCTTTTCCGGCAGTGCATTGGAAAGGGTTTTTTCCAGTTTGCAGTCAACCAGGGTCTCCAATGATGCGGGATTCAGGTTCTGTGTAAAATCCTGTCCCCCTTTTACCGGATCCTCCTGTGTGAACAGCCGGTCATACAGCCTTACCCGGGCGGACAGGCAGTCCGCTGCATTTACCCAGTGGATGGTGCCTTTCACCTTTCTGCCGTCCGGGGCATTGCCGCCGCGGGTTTCCGGGTCATAGGTGCAGATCAGGGCCATGACTTCCCCTTTCTCATCCTTGACCATCTCCCTGCAGGTTACAAAATAGGCATTGCGCAGCCGCACCTCCCTGCCAGGCCCCAGGCGGAAGAATTTTTTCGGGGGATCTTCCATGAAATCTTCCTGTTCCACATAGATCTCTCTGGAAAAAGTGATTTCCCGGGTGCCCATCTCAGGTTTCTGGGGATGGACCATGGCGGAAAGGGTTTCTACTTTGTCTTCCGGATAGTTTTCAATGATCACCTTCAACGGCCGCAGCACCCCCATGGCCCGGGGGGCGGTTTCATTGAGGTCATCCCTGAGGCAGGATTCCAGCAGGCCCACGTCGATGCGGCTTTCCTTTTTGGACACGCCGATGGTGTCACAGAATTTTCTGATGGCAGCCGGGGTATAGCCCCGCCGCCGCATCCCCTCCAGGGTGGGCAGCCTGGGATCGTCCCAGCCCGCCACATGGCCCTGGGCCACCAGCAGCTGGAGCTTGCGCTTGGACAAAACCGTGTAATTGATATTCATGCGGGCAAATTCGATTTGCTGGGGATGACAGGGCACTGACAGATTGTCAAGGTACCAGTCATACAGGGGCCGGTGGTCTTCAAACTCCAGGCTGCACAAAGAATGGGTGATGCCTTCCAGGGCATCTGACACGCAATGGGTGAAATCATACATGGGATAGATGCACCATTTGTCTCCTGTCCTGGGATGGGGGGCTTTTTTGATGCGAAAGATCACCGGGTCCCGCAGGTTGATGTTGGGGGAGGCCATGTCGATCTTGGCCCGCAGGGTGTGTTCGCCTTCTTCAAACGCACCGTTTTTCATGCGCCGGAACAGATCCAGGTTCTCTGCCACAGACCGGTCCCGGAACGGGCTGTTTTTCCCCGGTTCTGTCAGGGTGCCCCGGTATGCCCGAATCTCTTCTGCCGGAAGGCTGCACACATAGGCCAGGTCCTTTTCAATGAGTTCTTCTGCAAAGGCATACAACCGGTCAAAATAATCCGAGGCAAACAAGGCTTTTCCGTAATCAAACCCAAGCCAGTGCACCGTGGATTCAATTGAATCGATATAGATCTGTTTTTCTTTGGCCGGATTGGAATCATCAAACCGCAGGTTGCAGTGTCCGGAAAATTTTTCTGCCATGTTAAAATTCAGGCAGATGGATTTGGCATGACCAATGTGCAGGTACCCGTTGGGTTCCGGCGGAAACCGGGTGGCCACCCGGCCGTCGTTTTTATGGTTTGCCACATCCTGCCGGATAATGGTTTCAATAAAATGGCCTCTGTTGATCGTCTCTTCCATTGTCCCCTCTTTTTGTCAGCAGGCATTGTTGCCTGTTATCCCCATGCCGCATGCTTTTTCAGCACCCCTTGCCGCAGGGGCTGTCAGCCTGTACAGCAATGCTTTTAAAACTTTTATCAATACCACATTCCAAATCGGGTTGAAAGAGAAATTGTCGGGGTCAGAAGTTAACTTTTTTACCCTTTTTTTTAATCCATGGAATCAAATATTCCTATGGGATCAAATATGCGCTGCTGCTCCCCAAAAAAAGGTAAAAAAGTTAACTTCTGACCCCAAACAGTGATATGATATACTTGTAAAAAAACCACAGGAGGCATTGATATACTTGAAAACTGAGAAAGAGATCAAAAAGAGGATGGCGGAACTGGAAATTCTGATCAGAGAGACCAAAGAGCGGCTGCCGGCACACTCCACCAAACCGCCGGTGATGATGGACCTTCTGGCATATGAAGATGAATATGATGACCTGATGAAACAGCTGGCTGACCTGAAAAACAATTAAGAAGACTGTATCGGACATATTCGGCAGAACATTGGCGGTTTCTTTCTTATTCCAATTGGGGCCACCAGATCATCTCACCATACAATCGGCCCCTGAAAAAGTCCCATTATTGTATTTTTATTAACTTTTTGTTAAAATAATGTTAATATACATTTGATTTTTTGGGATTACTGTCAGGGAAAAAGAATGGGTGAATCTATTAAACCGGCTGCGTTTACCAGCCAGATAAAATACTTTCAACATGTTGATTGGAAAAGGGTGTGGCTTAGAATCGAATGTGTGATGCTTTTTTTTATGGTGCCCATCGCATTGTTCTGGTTTCGTCACCTCCTGGCGTTTAAATTAATGCCTGTTTTGCTGTGTGCTGCCACCGGCTGCCTGATATACCTGTTTTCCGACAAGACATTTGACCGTTCCGTTCTGTGGAACATGCAAAATATGTCATCCCGGATGAGACAGGTCCTTCTCACATGCTTGGGGATCAGCATATGTTTGGGGATATTCACCTATCTGATGTATGAAGAGCGGTTCTTTGTTTTTCCAATTGACCGGCCGAATGCAGTGCTGACCTTTGTGCTGATGTACCCGCTGCTGGGCGCTTTGCCCCAGGAAATCATTTTTAAGGGATTTTTCTTTCACCGCTACGCTTCGATCTTTTCAGGGCCTGTTTCTCTGGTTGTTCTGAACGGGGTGAGCTTTGGGCTTTTCCATTTGTGGTACGCCAATGTGATTGCTCCGGTATTGTCTGTCTTTGCCGGCATGATTCTGGGCTGCCGCTATGTGAAAACAAAGTCTCTGCTTATCACCAGCATTGAACACAGTGTCCTGGGTATATGTTTGTACATGATCGGATTGGGCTGGTTTTTTTACAGCGGATCCATTCAGTAAAAGGATCATAAACCTGATTTTTTCTGCGCTTTTTTGCATTCCTCAATCAAGGGTTTGTATTCTTCATACGCGCTTTTTGCCCACCAGAGCTGCTCTTCGGACGGACGGCCCTTGATCTTCCCGGGGGCACCGAACACCAGGGAATAATCCGGAATGGTTTTGCCGGCCCCCACCAGAGCGGCGGCGCCGATGAGGCAGAAATCGCCGATGCAGGCTTCATGGAGCAGGGTGGCATTCATGCCGATGAGCACGTAATTGCCTATAGACCGGCAGTTGAGCACTGCCCCGTGGCCGATGACCACCCGGTCACCGATGGTAACATCTCCGTCTCTGCCGCCGGGGG